>NZ_JANEWI010000015.1:0-105490 GCF_028069775.1 Citrobacter sp. Igbk 17
CGATACCCCTGGCGGAGAGCCTGTTGCCGCACTGATTTCTTCGTATGAGTTCGATGCCTCAGCGCAGGATGTCGCATTACTGCGTAATATTTCGAAAGTATCCGCTGCGGCACATATGCCGTTTATCGGTTCTGCGGGACCGGCGTTCTTCCTCAAGGACTCGATGGAGGACGTGGCGGCGATTAAAGACATCGGCAACTACTTTGATCGTGCTGAATACATCAAGTGGAAATCCTTTCGTGAGACGGATGATGCCCGCTATATCGGTCTGGTGATGCCGCGTGTACTGGGCCGTCTGCCGTATGGTCCGGACACCGTACCGGTTCGTAGTTTCAACTATGTGGAAGAAGTTAAAGGTCCGGATCACAACAAATACCTGTGGACCAATGCCTCCTTTGCTTTTGCGGCCAACATGGTGCGCAGTTTTATCAGTAATGGCTGGTGTGTACAGATCCGCGGCCCACAGGCCGGCGGCGCGGTCCAGGACCTGCCGATCCATCTGTACGATCTCGGCACCGGCAACCAGGTAAAAATCCCGTCTGAAGTGATGATCCCCGAAACCCGCGAGTTTGAGTTTGCGAACCTTGGGTTTATCCCGCTTAGCTACTACAAGAACCGCGATTATGCGTGTTTCTTCAGCGCGAACTCCACCCAGAAGCCGGCACAGTACGATACCGCAGATGCAACGGCTAACAGCCGCATCAACGCCCGTCTGCCCTATATCTTCCTGCTGTCGCGTATTGCGCACTACCTGAAGATTATTCAGCGCGAAAACATCGGGACCACCAAGGACCGACGTCTGCTGGAGCTTGAGCTGAATACCTGGGTGAAAAGCCTGGTCACTGAAATGACCGATCCGGGCGATGAGCTGCAGGCCTCTCATCCACTGCGTGACGCGAAGGTCGTTGTGGAGGATATCGAGGATAACCCGGGGTTCTTCCGCGTGAAGTTGTACGCGATCCCGCACTTCCAGGTGGAAGGCATGGACGTCAACCTGTCACTGGTTTCCCAGATGCCGAAGGCCAAATCGTAAGCGTAACGTAAGGCAGGAAGCCGATGAAAACGGAACAACCGTTATGGGGCAGGGGCCAGATGATTTCTCCCCAGCATTTCCAGCAGCAGGCCGGGTACCGCCGCCTGAGCCGCAGCCGAAACCCAAACCGGTACCGAAAACCATTCGCCTCGACAGCATGTCGCTGTTCGATTCGGGTAAATACGACCTCAAAACCGGCTCCACCAAAATGCTGTTGAACTCACTGATCGGTATTAAGGCGAAGCCGGGCTGGCTGATTGTGGTCGCAGGCCACACGGATAACACCGGGGATGCGCAGCTGAACCAGGCGCTGTCACAGAAACGTGCTGAAGCGGTGCGCGACTGGATGCGGGACACCGGTGACGTGCCGGAAAGCTGTTTTGCGGTGCAGGGCTATGGCGCAAGCCGCCCAATCGCAACCAATGATACCCCGGAGGGTCGTGCGCTCAACCGCCGTGTCGAAATCAGTCTGGTACCGCAGGCGAATGCCTGTCAGATACCGGGCACCCCCTCAGCGTTATCGCAGGATGATGACGTTTCTCAACATTAATGGAGTAAATCCGATGGCAATTCCTGTTTATCTGTGGCTGAAAGACGACGGTGGTGCGGACATCAAAGGGTCTGTTGACGTTCAGGATCGTGAAGGCAGCATCGAAGTGGTGGCTCAGGAACATAACCTGTACATCCCGACCGACAACAACACCGGCAAGCTGACCGGTACCCGTATCCACACCCCGTTCCTGTTCACCAAGGAAATCGATTCGTCCAGTCCGTACCTGTACAAGGCGGTGACCACCGGTCAGACCCTCAAATCTGCGGAATTCAAGTGGTACAAAATCAACGACGCGGGCCAGGAAGTGGAGTACTTCAACACCAGGCTTGAGAACGTGAAAGTGGTGAAAGTGAATCCTGAAATGTACGACATCAAGGATCCTTCCAAAGAGAAGCATAACCACCTGGAACGCGTTGAACTGCGCTACGAAAAAATCACCTGGACCTACAAAGACGGCAACATCATTCATTCCGACTCCTGGAACGAACGCGCCACCGCGTAAGTCACGAGCGGGCAGAGTTTCTCTGTCCGCTTTTTTGCTGAGTGCCTGTCTGAAACGGGCTTTCAGCAAAGAAAACCACAAACTGCCAGCCTGACCGTATGCGCTTTGGTCCCCTTCACGGGAAACCGCGAGGGGCGGTAGCGTGCCCGGGAGCCGGCAAAGAGAGCGATTCATGGAAAATCCAGCCATCAGCGCGCGTAACGTCGACAACTTTCTCAATCAACAAATTCTGCTGAGGCTGACTCACATGGCAGCGAAACAGTAACCACAGTCGTTATGCCTTAGCTGGGGTGAGGAAGAGGGTATCGGACTGACATTTGACCAGCCACAAGGAGTGCACGGATGAAAAACAATCCCCTAATCAGATTCAGCCACAATCATCACCTGCTGATGGTCAAAGGCTGTGCGTCGGAACTTGATGTGCTGGCCTTTGAAGGCGATGAGGCCTTAAGTAAATCGTTCAGCTACCGTATTGAATTCACAAGTTCTGACCATGCCATCAGCAAAGAAATGATGCTGATGAAAGCCGCCTCCCTGACGCTGCAGGCCCCGGAAGATCTGGGTTACGGCATCAAAATGCAGCAGGCTGTGCGGGTGATTCAGGGCGTGGTCACAGGCTTTGAACGCCTCAACACCTCAAAGGATGAAACCCATTATGCCCTGACGTTGCAACCACGCCTGGCGCTACTCAGTCGTTCGCACCAGAATACCATCTACCAGGATATGTCCGTTCCTCAGATTGTGGAAAAAATCCTGCGCGAGCGCCACAACATGCGCGGTCAGGATTTTCTGTTCTCGCTCTCAAAAGCGTACCCGCGCCGCGAGCAGGTAATGCAGTACGGCGAGGATGACCTGCACTTTATTACCCGTCTGTTGGGTGAGGTGGGTACCAGATGAGGCGGTAAATAAAGGTCGCCCTGATTTCTGGTGCCCGCGTAAAGCGGATAAATGGCCTGCAGAAATGGAACGTGAATCCACCACCGAGCCGGATGCTGAACTTTCTGCTCCCCGCGCCTATAACGAACTATCGGATAAGACGAACTAATCGGCAGCGCTAAGGACAAGATAATGTCACAGGACACATTTTTTCAGGGCCAGGGTGAGGCTCAGCCAAAGCTTAATCCTCCGATATATCGCTGGCAGGAGGATATGCCGGAGAACAACCAGTCTCAGCTAGTGCCTCCCCAACTGATTTGGCTAAATACAAAAAATACTATCTGGATGGAAATTCCACGCTACGAAGGGGTTGTTTGGGGGGGGGGACTATTTGGTGCTATATTGTCTTTGTTGGTTTTATTGTTTTATTTTTTGTTGACTCTGTTTATGATTGGATATGAACAGGATTTAAATATTATTATTACATCCATCATCGGTGACTTTATACTTATATCCCTTACGGTGATGTTTTTTAAATGTTATTTCTTTGCTGCGAGAGATCAACCTACTCGCTTAAACAGAAAACGTAAAAAAATCTATACCTTCGATTATAAAAGAAAATGGTGGAATCCCTGGTCCAAATGGCCAACCACAGTCAAAGCCTATCACTGGGCAGATATTCACGGCGAGATGCGTTTTTCCAGCGATCGCTATACCGGAGGTTTTCAGCTGTTTGCTTCCGTCTGTCAGCCAGGAACGCTGAACGTGGTGGAACGCTTCCAGATTGCCAGTGGCTCTCCTGCTCAGTTGCAGCAGCTCTGGAGCTACCTGTGCCTGTATATGAAAGGTGAGCCCGTGCCGGATGAGGCAGTAAATAAAGGTCGACCTGATTTCTGGTGCCCGCGTAAAGCGGATAAATGGCCTGAGGCAATGGAGCGGGAATCTACGACGGCCCCAGACGGCGAACAATGCTCGGTCCCGCACCAAAAGTGTTAACAGAATCTGCAAAATAACCCCTGACTGGCATCTGGTGAGTTCACTCATAGGATGCAACCAGCTATCGATTGCCGCTACCTCAAAACAAGAATTGCACTATGTCTGTCGATCTAAAAAACATGCCTGATGTCAGCGTCAGGCATGCGCCCCCTAAATTTGCCCGCTGGATGGTGGTGCTGATGATCCTGATTGGATTCAGTATCGTCATTTCCCGTCTGGTGACGGGCAAAAATAATGTATTGCTGGCCGTGGGTGTACCCGCGATAGTGCTTGGTGGGTTCAGTCTGGTGGGGTGCGGGGTGACGCAGAGCATCACCGATGGCAGCAAATCAGCATTTAACTCTGTGTTCTACAAAAAAATTAAGGTGCTCCACCTGGATTTCACGGCACGTGAAGCACTGAATACGGATGAACGTGAAAACAACGCGTTGTCGGAGCCCGTCGTGGTACGCGTCTATCAATTGAAAGACACTAAAACTTTCAACAGAAGTGTGTACCAACAGTTATTGAACGATGGTGAAGCCGTTCTTGGGGCTGACATGCTGTCCACCCGTGATGTGGTCGTGAAACCAGGTGGTGACGCACTGCTTGATATGCCGATGGAAGACGATGCGAAATATGTGGCCGTGGTGGGGTTATTTCGGCAACCCGATGTCGTGAAAAACACATGGAAATTAATGGTTAATCGTGAGGAACTCGATCCGGACAAGGCCCGGGTGATTGAGGCCGGGAATAACCATCTGGCGCTGGTAATGGAAGAGGATAAATAATGCCTCAGAATCACAAATCTCCTTCGCTGTATGAAACGCTCTACGGCAACTTCACTGGTGGCCTCATTCTCCATCAGGTCAGTGAACAAAATCAGGTTATTCTCTCGGTACTGGATAACATGCAGCGCATCCTCAACTGTCGCGCCGGGACGCTGGCGCATCTGCCGGACTATGGCTTGCCGGATATGACCAAAACCCTGCAGGGGATGCCCGGTACCGCCCATGAACTGATGGGCGTGCTGTCGGCGGTGCTGCTCAAATATGAACCGCGCCTGAAAAGCATTAAGGTGGTACTGCTCGAACAGATTGTTCCGGGAGAGCTTCTCTATGCTATTGATGCTGAACTCAACGGTATTGGCCTGGTGCGTTATGGTACGGAGTTTATGCCTGAAGGGCGTGTTTTGCTCCGACATCTTAAGCAACAGCAGTATCTCGGGAATACCTCCAGGATATGACTCTTCTTTTTTCTCTCCAGCGTGAAAGGCCAGATAACATCATGTCAGCAAAATCACACTTTCTGAAAAAACTGCAGGCCAGACAGACGCACCCCGGTTTCGTTCTGGTTACGAAAACCGGGCTGTAAAATTTCTGCCGGAATTTTTGTACGGTCAGGGCGTGAAGGGGGGGCTGATATCCGCAGTTTTTCTGAATATTTGCCGGGCGGGTATTGAGCTCAACAATCCGTGGCTGAGAAATCGAATCTGATGAGTTGGGTTCTTTATAAAAAATACGCCCTGCAAATCTGTAGGTGCGGCTCAACGCCGCACCCTTAATATATTCACGGATGGCTAATAAATCGGGACAGGCGTTGACGCAAAAGGCGGTTTTCCTGTCGTAGCTGCGCATTTTCCTCGAGCAACGTCAGTGCGACAGCAATCCCAGGCCAGTCAAGCGCCAGTTCATGGCGCAGACGCAGTGCGCGTTGCACCACGGTCAGCGCATGGTCATCAAAGGTCTCATCTTCACGGGGTTCGATTACCCCTAAACCGACAATTTCATTCAGTTCCTCTGCAGAAACACCGGTATGCAGACAAAACTCGGTAATGGTAAAGGTAACGGTCACGTTAGCCATTATGCTTTCCCCCACTCTTTACGCGGATCAAAGGACTTCTGCGCATCCGCCAGCTGTTGCCACAAGGCGGCGCTGTTGTCGTCAGGTTTCGGCGGCATCACGATTTTGATGACCGCGTATAGGTCGCCAGTATGTTTTTTACCGACCAGACCTTTGCCTTTGATACGTAATCGCTGTCCAGCCTGGCTTCCTGCGGGGATGGTCAGCAAAATACTCTCTTTGAGTGTTGGTACAGTCACTTTTGCGCCCAATGCGGCTTCCCATGGGGCAAGCGGAACGACAACTTCCAGATCCTGATTAACAATATCAAACAGCGGATGCGGCGCGATATGAATCACCAGCCACAAATCACCGTTCGGGCCACCGTTTTCACCAGGGGTTCCCTGACCTTTCAGGCGAATGCGCTGCCCATTGCCGACACCGGCCGGGATCTTAACGTTGAGGGTTTTGGGGATTTCCCGCTCGATCATGCCAAACGCATTGTATACCGGCAGGTTGTAACTGATGGTGCGGCTATGCTCAGCAAGGGTTTCTTCGAGGAAAACGGCGACCTCGATTTCAATATCATGTCCGCGACTGGCGTGGCGCTGCCGTGACTGATGTGCGTGCTGGCCAAAAATTGAAGAGAAGATATCGTTGAAATCTTCAGCGCTGTAGCTTTGACCTTCTCCTTGCTGGAACTGACGATTAAACTGCGGGTCGTTGCGATGCTGCCACAGCTGGTCGTATTCGGCGCGTCGCTGTTCATCGCTCAGTACTTCCCAGGCTTCGGCAACTTCTTTAAAACGGGCTTCAGCGTCGGGTTCTTTGCTGACATCGGGATGGTATTTTCGCGCGAGACGACGGTAGGCGGTCTTGATTGTCTTGAGATCGTCTGTCGGCTTCACGCCCATAATGGCGTAATAATCCTTTAATTCCATAGCGTTCTCTCGTGTAAATCAACACATGAAGAAGGCAATTCCTCTCGAAAGGTATCACCGTTAAGTTTAGGGTAATCCCGATAGGCGCGAATGCCAACCATGAAAAAGGGGGGCGCAGGTCATAAAAGGGTCACCGGTTAACGCGGTGAGCCTGCTTGTTGATTTACCTATCACACTCAAATTTCCCTTTTCACCAGACTGTTCGTTGTTGAGCGAAGCATCGCATTTAATCCGGCAATAGAGTGGCTGAAATTAACAAGGGAGAGATACTGAATGATCGCCGTTATTTTTGAAGCAGATGTGTATCCTCAGACAGGAGAGCGATATCTTCAACTGGCCTCAGAGCTGAAGCCGTTGTTGGTAGAGATCCCTGGGTTCATTTCTATCGAACGATTTCAGAGCATTAATACGCCCGGGAAAATGCTGTCACTTTCATGGTGGGAGGATGAAGATGCAGTGCTCAGGTGGAAATGCAACGTCAGGCATCAGGCCGCACAGCAGGAGGGTAAGCAGTTGATTTTTTCATACTACAGAATACGTGTTGCCACTGTTTTGAAGGATTACGCTTCTGAATAAGCTTCTGCCAGCGTATATGACAGTTAACTGTCAATAATGTCCGCCTGTAGGAACAAGAGCCAGAACAGGCTCTTGTTGATGGTGCGTCAGTAATATTAACGGCTTATCAAGGCTTGGAAAAAAGAAAACGAACGGTATCAGCGTAGTTCTGGACAAAAGCGTTAACGTTATCTGATTTTAATCCTTTCGGGTTAATCATATATTTACCCTTGATAAAGATAGCCGGTACACCTTTCAGGTCTACCGCTTTAGCCAACTCCTGTTGCTTCGCCGTTAATGATTTTACGGCAAAGCTATTCCACGCAGCATCATAGTCGTTTGCACTGACACCAGCGCGGATAAATACATTGCGGATATCATCTGCTGTTTTAACAGTTTGTTTTTTCTGCACGGCATCAAACAGTAAAGGTTTTACTTTATCTTCCACGTTTAACAGCATAGCGACAGACCAGGCGTGTGTCATCTCCGGCCCCAACGGGCCTAAGAAATCGACGTGATACTCAGTGAGTTTGACATCAGTAGGTAATGCTTTTTTCACATTATCAGTGACTTCCAGAACTTCATCATACTGGTAGCATGAAGGGCAATAAAATGAAAAAAACTTAAGCGCAGCGGGCGCTGACGCAACTGGCTTTTCAAGTGAAATATATTCTTTGCCATCGGTAAATGTTGCTGCCTGAACGCTCACAGTAAAAAACAGGCCTAGAAGAGGAAGTAAGATTTTTTTCATTTTCATATACTCTAAATAACATTTAACAAACAATTGTTTTGATGATGAACATAACGTTCATGGCGGCAAGTGATAATACAATATTCATCAGAAAATGTGCTGACTCTTACTTTCATTTACGTAGGAATATCCGCTGGCGGACTTCTCTTTCATTTTTATCATCAGTGATGAAATATCTGTTGGACGCTTTTGGAATGACAGATAATAAACCCTGTGATATTTCCGGCTTTGTTTTATTAGTGCCATTATTTTGTAATAGTGAAATTGATTAATAACATTAACCATCATTTCTGGGCAGAACGCTGTGGGAGGAATGAGATTTGACCGGCCTCTGCCGACATAACTTTACAGGGTAAAGGTTGCCAAAACCTCGCCAGTGGCTAAGATAACTCGCGTCAATCAGTGAGGGTATAATGGCGAAACGTCAACGGATGGGATGGTGGTTCCTCTGCCTGGCATGTGTTGTGGTGATGGTATGCACCGCGCAGCGCATGGCGGGTCTGCACGCCTTGCAGATGAACACCGCGACCACTGCTGTTGTCGCGAGCGCCCAGGCCGATACCGATGAAGCTTCGCCCGTTACGCCGTGTGAACTGAGCGCAAAATCGTTGCTGGCTGCACCGCCAGTATTGTTCGAAGGCGCGATCCTGGTGCTATGTTTGCTCATGTCGCTGTTGGCACCTGTGCGGGCATTTCGCCTGCCTTTTTTCCCTCCGCGCGTTATCTCGCCGCCCACACTTAGGGTTCATCTCCGATTTTGTGTCTTCCGTGAATGACAGCGCAGCCGTTGCTGACTGTTAGATAATTATTCACGGAGAAAAAATATGAAGACTGTTTTCAGGCAGGCGCTGCTCTGCCTGTTATTGCTATGGCTGCCCGTATCCTGGGCGGCTGATATCGGCTGGCTGCGTTCACCCGATAACAATCACGCCAGTGTACGGTTACGTGCCGATACAGCCGCAGGCGGTGAAACCCGACTGCTGCTCGATGTTAAACTGGAGGATGGCTGGAAAACCTACTGGCGATCGCCGGGTGAGGGCGGTGTAGCACCGTCCATCGTCTGGAAAGATAAAATGCCTGCTGTTGATTGGTACTGGCCGACACCCGCGCGTTTTGAGGTCGCCAATATCACCACCCAGGGATATCACGATAATGTCACCTTCCCGATGGTCGTACGTGGCACAACGCCAACCACCCTTAACGGTGTGCTGACCCTATCAACCTGCAGCAATGTCTGCCTGTTAACGGATTTTCCCTTTTCCGTGACGCCGAGCGTCCAGGACCCGTCCTTTGCTCATGACTATGCGCAAGCGATGGGGCAGATACCGCTGGCCAGCGGCCTGACCGATGCGCTTAGTGCCGGGGCGCGAGCCGGAGAGCTGGTGGTTGAGGCGCATCGAACGGGTGGCTGGTCTGCGCCTGGTCTGTACCTGGATACCGTTGATGATGCGGATTTTGGTATGCCGCAAATCCGCGTCGAGGGCGAAACACTACGGGCAACGGTTCCGGTTCATGACAGCTGGGGGGAAGGTGCGCCGAATCTTCGGGGTAAGCAACTGACACTGGTTCTGGCTGATAACGGCGTTGCACAGGAAAGTCGTCTTGCCATTGGCGATGCACCAGTGGTGCAGAATGCAGCGATCCCGCTGTGGCAGGTGGTGCTGATGGCGCTGTCAGGCGGGTTGATCCTTAACTTAATGCCCTGCGTGCTTCCGGTGCTGGGCATGAAGCTGGGCTCGATTTTACTGGTTGAGGAGAAAAGCCGTCTTCAGGTTCGCCGCCAGTTTCTGGCATCGGTGGCTGGCATCCTGGTCTCTTTTATGGCCCTCGCGCTGCTGATGACGGTGCTGCGCCTGACCAATCAGGCGCTTGGTTGGGGGATCCAGTTCCAGAGCCCGTGGTTTATCGGCGTTATGCTGCTGGTGATGCTGACGTTCAGCGCCAGCCTGTTTGGGCTGTTTGAATTCCGCCTTCCTTCAGCAATGACCACCATACTGGCAACTCGCGGTGGTAACGGCTTGTCAGGACATTTCTGGCAGGGCGCGTTTGCGACGTTGCTTGCCACACCGTGCAGTGCGCCGTTCCTGGGGACGGCTGTGGCGGTGGCGTTGACTGCTTCGCTGCCGACGCTATGGGGGCTGTTCCTTGCGCTCGGGTTGGGGATGAGTTTGCCATGGTTGCTGGTGGCACTGCGTCCGGGTCTGGCGCTGCGTCTGCCGCGTCCGGGGCGTTGGATGAATATCTTGCGGCGTCTTCTCGGCGTGATGATGCTTGGCTCGGCGATCTGGCTGGCAACATTGCTGCTCCCGCATCTGGGGTTCGCAAGCCAAAGTACAGCCAAAGAGAGTGTGAACTGGCAACCGCTGAGCGAGCAGGCCATCGAAGAGGCACTGGCCCAGCATAAGCGCGTATTTGTAGATGTGACGGCTGACTGGTGCATTACCTGTAAAGTCAATAAATTCTATGCCCTACAAAAAGAAGATATTCAGGTTGCGCTGCAACAACCCGATGTGGTGGCTCTGCGGGGTGACTGGACGCTGCCCTCTGAAGCGATCACCGAATTCCTGAAAAAACGCGGCCAGGTCGCTGTGCCGTTCAACCAAATTTATGGCCCCGGTTTGCCGCAAGGCCAGGCGTTGCCGACGTTGTTAACCCGCGATGCGGTGCTAAATACACTGGCCGGTGCCAAAGGAGTAACCCCATGAAAATGATGATTATCCTGCTGTTAACCCTGTTTTCTGCCGTCAGCGTGGCGAAAGAACCTGCGCCATTTACACCTGAGCAGGAGAAGCAAATTGAAGCGCTGATTCAGGAAGCGCTGTTTAACGATCCCAATAGCCCGCGTATTGGTGCCAGGCAGGCTAAACTGACGCTGATAAATTTCACCGATTACAACTGCCCATATTGCAAGCAGTTGGATCCGATGCTGGAAAAAATTGTACAGAAATATCCTGATGTGGCGGTGGTGATTAAACCGCTGCCGTTTAAAGGGGAAAGTTCAGTTCTGTCGGCGCGAACCGCGCTGACGACCTGGCGTGAGCACCCGCAGCAGTTTCTGGCGTTACATGAGAAACTGATGCAGAAGAAGGGCTACCACACGGCAGTGAGTATTAAACAGGCACAGGAGAAAGCCGCTGCCAGCCCTGTGACGCTGGATGCACAAAGTGAAGAGACGCTGAGCACCAACCTGCAATTGGCACGTCTGGTTGGTGTGCGGGGCACACCTGCAACGATTATTGGCGATGAGCTGATCCCGGGGGCAGTACCGTGGGAAACACTGGAAGAGGTGGTCAAAGAAAAACTGGCGGCCGCAAATGGTCAGTAAACTGCGCCGCTGGCTGCGCGAAGGACTGATCTTACTGGTGTTATTCGCCGGGGCGATGTTGTTGATGGATGCCTGGCGAGCGCCCCAGCTTCCCGCAGCGTTTGACAGCACACCTTTGCAGACGCTGGATGGTGAAAACGTTACGCTGGCCGCGCTCAGCAAAGAGGAGCCAGTGCTGATCTATTTCTGGGCGAGCTGGTGCGGCGTGTGTCGGTTCACGACACCGGAAGTCGCCAGACTGCACTCAGAAGGCGAGAACGTGATAACCATTGCGCTGCGCTCCGGTAATGAGGCGGAGGTAACGCGCTGGCTGGCGCGTAAAGGCGTAGGCTTTCCTGTCATCAACGATGCCGACGGGGCCATCTCCCGCAGTTGGGACATCAGCGTCACGCCAACGCTGGTCGTGATGTCGCAGGGGCGCGTGGTGTCGACAACCAGCGGCTGGACCAGTTACTGGGGAATGAAGTTACGCCTCTGGTGGGCAAAAACTGTCTGATTCTGATGCCGGGGAAACCCGGCATTTTTTATGCCGCAGCACACCTGGAGGGCATATTTCGTTTCCCGACGAAGCAAACCTGGCGATTGACGTTCAGAATAGGTCATCCTCTTTTTTCCTGGAACGTACATGATGGCAACTTCTTTCGCGCTCGACTCCTCCCTGGTGATAATGATTGCCGCAACCTTTGTGCTGGCGGGGATGGTGAAGGGCGTAACGGGCATGGGCTTACCCACGGTGGCGATGGGGATCCTCGGATCGCTTATTTCTCCGGTCGCGGCGGCGGCGATGCTGCTGTTACCCTCTCTGATTAGCAATCTGTTTCAGTTTGGCGGTGGTGGTAATACCGGCCGATTGCTGCAACGATTGTGGCCTATGCTGCTGGCGGTGGTGATTGCCACTTTGCTTGCCAGTGTCTGGATCACCGGGGGCGACACAACCCGGACCCAGTTTGCGCTTGGCATGGCACTGGTGGCCTATGCCATCTGGACGCTGATGGGGAAAAAAATTACCGTGGATCCGCAGCGTGAAAAACCCTTTTCCCTTGTCATTGGATTGGTGACCGGTTTATTGACGGGGGGAACGGGGGTATTTGTTATGCCCGCCGTGCCATGGATCCAGTCTTTGGGCTTTGAAAAGGATGAATTGGTGCAGGCGCTTGGCATTTCGTTCACGTTTTCGACGCTGGCGTTAGCACTGGGCTTGTGGTGGCACAATGCGTTACCTGTTCAGTCCCTGAGTTTATCGGCTTTTGCCATTCTTCCTGCGCTACTGGGACAGTGGGTAGGGACTCGTGTGCGACGAGTGATTTCACCTGTGGTGTTTAAACGCTGTTTTCTGTTCTGTCTGGTGGGGTTGGGCGTGGAGATGATGCTGCGCGCCGCGTAAGTCTCGCTGTGACTTTACGCCTGTTTCATTCCATCGTTAATTCAGAGGGTTAACGCCAAAGGAGGTGCTATGGCATCGGTAATACTGCACGAAGAAGAGGGTGAACTGGAGTTGCAAATGGCGCTTACTGCGGCAGTGATGGCGGATAAATCGCGTTCGCGTATGTTGTGTGCGTTGATGGATGGGCGCGCCTGGACTGCAACTGAACTTAGCGCGGTGGCGGACGTGTCAGCCTCGACGGCCAGCGCACATCTGGCGCGTCTGTGCGAACAACGATTTGTTGTGGCGTTAGCCCAGGGACGACACCGTTATTTTCGCCTGGCAAGTGCGGAGATAGCCGGCCTCCTGGAACGCCTGATGGGTGTGGCATGGTCTGCATCAACGTCGCGAAAAATCACCACCCCAATACACCTGCGGCATGCGCGAACCTGCTATGACCACCTTGCCGGCGAAGTGGCCGTGAGGCTTTTTGATACTCTGGTTGCCCGGCAATGGTTAACAGCGGATGGCGAAACGCTGACCGCTCTGGGGCAGGAAAAACTGGCAGAAATGGGGATTGTCCTTTGTGCCGGTGTGACCCGACGAAAGATAAGCTGCGGCTGTCTGGACTGGAGTGAGCGACGTTATCATCCGGGCGGCGTGCTCGGCGCCACGTTGCTGAGCTGGTTTAGCGAACAGAAGTGGATTAAAACGCAGACAGGCAGCCGCCACGTCACCTTTACCCCACTAGGAGTGCGCAAACTTCAGACGGAATTTGGCATCCAAACGACACGGTAGATCCCTCATTTTTGCGAAAGCGTTCCCGGAAAAATGTCATATATCTGTCACACTCTGTGGTGATTGATAACAACAAGAGGTCGTAGGGATGAACAAATCGTTAATCGCCGCCGCCGTGGCGGGGGCTGTATTGCTGTCAACGGCTGCACAGGCACAGACGGTACCGGAAGGTTATCAGCTTCAGCAAGTATTGATGATGAGCCGGCATAACTTACGTGCACCTTTAGCCAATAATGGCAGCGTTCTCGAGCAGTCTACCCCCAAACAGTGGCCGGAGTGGGATGTCCCGGGCGGACAACTCACCACGAAGGGCGGCGTGCTGGAAATTTATATGGGCCATTACATGCGTGAATGGTTGGCAGAGCAGGGCATGGTGAAATCCGGTGAATGTCCGGCACCGGGCACGGTTTACACCTATGCTAACAGCCTGCAGCGGACAGTAGCGACGGCGCAGTTTTTTGTCACGGGGGCTTTCCCGGGGTGTGACGTTCCGGTCCATCATCAGGAAAAAATGGGTACCATGGACCCCACTTTTAACCCGGTGATCACTGATGATTCTGCAACATTCAGTCAGCAGGCTGTTCAGGCGATGGAGAAAGAGCGCAGCCAGATGCAGCTCGACGAAAGTTACCAACTGCTTGAGCAAATCACAAACTACAAAGACTCGCCGTCCTGCAAAGAAAAACAGCAGTGTTCCCTGACTGATGCGAAAGACACATTCAGTGCGAAGTACCAGCAAGAGCCTGGTGTTTCCGGGCCACTGAAGGTGGGGAATTCGCTGGTTGATGCCTTCACCTTGCAATATTACGAGGGCTTCCCGATGGACAAGGTCGCCTGGGGGGAGATCAAATCTGATCAACAGTGGAAGGTACTGTCAAAGCTGAAAAATGGTTATCAGGACAGC
This sequence comes from Citrobacter sp. Igbk 17, assembly GCF_028069775.1. Taxonomy (NCBI): domain Bacteria; kingdom Pseudomonadati; phylum Pseudomonadota; class Gammaproteobacteria; order Enterobacterales; family Enterobacteriaceae; genus Citrobacter; species Citrobacter sp. Igbk 17. The sequence goes on from NZ_JANEWI010000015.1 coordinate 14,419, forward strand.
CTGTTCACCTCTGCGGAAGTGGCGAAAAATGTCGCCAAACCATTGGTCAAATATATCGACAATGCGTTGGTGACTGAACGGGCGAAAGCGCCGAAAATTACGCTGCTGGTGGGACATGACTCGAACATCGCGTCATTGCTCACGGCACTGGATTTTAAACCGTATCAGCTCCATGACCAGAACGAACGTACGCCTATTGGCGGTAAAATTGTCTTCCAGCGCTGGCATGACAGCAACACAAATCGCGATCTGATGAAAATTGAGTATGTGTATCAGAGTGCGCAGCAGTTGCGTAATGCAGACGTTCTGACGCTCAAATCCCCGGCGCAGCGCGTAACGCTGGAACTGAAAGGCTGTCCGATTGATGCTAATGGCTTTTGCCCTGTTGAGAAATTCGATAGCGTACTGAATGAGGCGGCGAAGTAAGCAAAGAAAACTCCCCCGTGCAAACGGGGGAGTCAGAATGCTAAACGTTTTTGCGTTCGATAGTCTGTTCACCCCAAAAGAGTGAATCTTTGTCAGTTTTCTCAAAGGCTTTGATCAGTACCTCATCGCTACCTTCTTCCCAAATTTTTTCCGCCATTTTCTCGTCATAGTGGGCGACTTCAAAAATGGCTTCGGCTATTTCTGGCGATGTGTTGCGCAGACTTGCCCATTCGCCGACGCGATGGGCTTTCGCTTCTTGAGTTGGCATTCGAATCCTCCTGTTGAAGATTAGCCGTTGAGTTTTACTGCCAGACCTGCGACATATTCACCCTGATAGCGGGCGATAGATAACTCTTCCTGACTTGGCTGTCGGGAGCCGTCACCCCCGGCAATGGTAGTTGCGCCGTACGGCGTACCGCCACGAACTTGTGAGACATCAAACAGTTCTTGCGCCGCATAACCGATGGGAACAATCACCATCCCGTGGTGGGCAAGCGTTGTCCAGGTTGATGTAATGGTTTGTTCCTGACCGCCGCCAGTGCCTGTTGAGCTGAATACGCTGGCGAGTTTGCCGTAAAGGCCGCCAGATGCCCACAGTCCGCCGGTCTGATCCAGGAAGGTACGCATCTGACCCGACATGTTGCCAAAGCGCGTGGGAGTACCAAAAATAATGGCGTCGTAATCAGCCAGTTCCTGCGGGGTTGCGACTGGTGCGTTTTGTGTTTTACCGCCTGCTTTCAGGAAGATCTCAGGCTGCATTGTCTCTGGCACACGCTTAATAATGACTTCCGCGCCATCTACCTTATTTGCGCCTTCTGCGACTGCATGGGCCATGGTTTCAATGTGTCCGTACATGGAATAATAAAGCACCAGAACTTTTGCCATTTTACACTACTCCTCGAGTTAACCGTGTCCGTAGCGATTCGCTACCTCCCTTTAAAGATATGACGTACGGCCAGGAGTGCAAATTTCACAATCACTTCTTTGATTTATAACAATTTTTATAACAACTGTTTTTGTTGCAAAATGATACATTTTTAACCTGGCGGAATTTGGTAGCTATAAGAAAGACTTATTGATTTCACGCCGCGATTATTAACATCTTGCGGCCATTCCTGTTGCAGAATATTACAGTTCGCCGGTTATCCGGTTACTCTTCACTATGCTTAATCCCACGCAGTAAACATCAGGGCACGGCCCATGCGCTGCGTGAGGTATCACTCCTCAGTACCTATGCAATATGATGGCTAATCAATGACGGAGGTCAGTAATGGCAAACCATCGGGGCGGTTCCGGCAACTTTGCGGAAGACCGTGAAAGAGCATCAGAAGCAGGTCGAAAAGGTGGCCAGCACAGCGGGGGCAACTTCAAGAATGACCCGCAACGCGCTTCAGAAGCAGGCAAAAAAGGGGGCAAGAATAGTCACGGCAACAACAAATCGTAATTGTCGGGCTGTCTGTTAGAGATATCGTGACGGCTGAGTGTTCAGAGACAGACGTTACGTCGCCACCGCCGCCGGGTCGTTCCGGCGGTTTTTTTTGTCTGCAAGGTTGAACTGTAACAAAACGCAACGCAGACTAATGACATTCAGCTAATCGGGTGTCTCATGTCATTACTTTCTCGTTATTCCTTCTCTGTTAAACCCCAGGAGGCGATCCTCATTGTGATCACCATGTTCTGGGGTGGAACGTTTTTGGCTGTGCAATATGCTGTCACTCTGAGCGGTCCCTTTTTCTTTGTCGGCGTGCGCTTTGCGACAGCGGCACTGGCGGTGGCGTTGCTGTCATTGCCTACATTGCGTGGGCTGACATGGTTGGAAGTCAAAGCCGGAGTGGCGATTGGCGTAGCGATTGCGCTGGGCTATAGCCTGCAAACCTGGGGATTACAGTCTATTCCCAGCAGTAAGTCGGCATTTATTACTGCGATGTATGTACCACTGGTACCGCTGTTGCAGTGGTTGTGTCTGGGACGAATGCCAGGAGTGATGCCGTGCGTCGGTATTGTGTTGGCCTTTATCGGACTGATATTTCTTGCCGGACCGGATGGCAATTTACTGGCGCTTGGTGAAGGGGAGTGGATCACGCTGGTGGGTGCGGTAGCGATAGCGGCTGAAATAATCCTGATCAGCGCATGGGCTGGAAAAGTGGATGTACGTCGGGTCACGGTGGTGCAACTGGCAACCGCTTCTGTAGTGGCATTTATTGCGATGGGGCCCGCAGGTGAGTCGGTTCCTCCCATGTCGACGGGCTTGCTGGCCGTGGCATTAGGATTGGGTATTTTTAGCGCGATTATCCAGGTTACCATGAACTGGGCGCAGCGCAGCGTGTCGCCGACACGCGCAACGGTAATCTATACCGGTGAGCCTGTATGGGCGGGGATTTTTGGTCGACTCGCAGGAGAACGCCTTCCGCTGCTTGCTCTGTTGGGGGCGGCATTCATTATCATTGGCGTACTGGTCAGCGAACTGAAGTTCAAAAAGAAGAAAGCCGTCCAGCAGGAGGCTCCCCCCGAGTCGCTTTAATTTAACTTTTCAGTGTGCGATTTGTTATGCTGACGCCCTCAGAACAAGGAGAGGGCGCATGGCTCAAGGCGCAGAGAAAAAAACAGGTAAACGCTCGCAGGCCGTGAGCGCGAAACGCCAGGCTATCTTAACTGCGGCATTAAATATCTTTTCCCAGTATGGGATTCATGGCACGCGTCTGGAGCAGGTTGCGGAACTGGCGGGGGTGTCTAAAACGAATCTGCTTTATTACTACCCTTCTAAAGAGGTGCTCTACATTGCCGTATTACGCCAGATCCTTGATATCTGGCTGGCACCGCTGAAGGCCTTTCGCGAGGACTTTGCACCGCTGGTGGCGATTAAAGAGTACATCCGGCTCAAACTGGAAGTGTCCCGCGATTATCCTCAGGCATCGCGACTGTTTTGTATGGAAATGCTGGCAGGCGCACCTTTGTTGATGACGGAATTAACGGGCGATCTCAAAACGTTGATTGACGAGAAATCCGCATTGATTGCCGGATGGGTCAGCAGTGGAAAACTGGCGCCGGTTGACCCGCATCATCTGATTTTTATGATTTGGGCTTCAACGCAACATTACGCTGACTTTGCCCCACAGGTAGAGGCAGTGACGGGCGCAACGCTGCGTGATGAAGCCTTTTTTAACCAAACGGTGGAGAGCGTACAGCGAATGATTATTGAAGGGATCCGTGTGCGCTAATTGGCGGGGGGTAACGGGCAACTTAAGTCGCCCTCTTCACATTGCAAGAGGGAGGCGAGAAATGCTTCACGCTCGTTGGTTTTGTCCGTTAAACACTGGCTGGTGATCATCGACTGTATGCTGCCACCTTCTGTGCCTGAACTGATCAATGCGCAGTCTGCATCGCGCAGGGTAATCCATGCGACCTGTGCTTTTTTCAGTAAATCACGTTGGGTGGGGGCGGCGCGCTTCAGTGCATTCTGATAAGTCTCATTTAGCTTTGTATCAGCTGTCTTATACTGCTCAGCGGCGCAGGTATTCATTTCAATCTGGTTGTTTGCGTTTGCGCAGTCATCCGCCAGTGCGTGACTGCTTAGCAGCAGTGCTGCACAGGTCAGTACAATTCGTTTCATGCTTCCCTCTGGCTTAATAAAAAAAGGCCCCGTAACCGGAGCCTTAATTAACCATAACCTTAGCCGATTGTCATCAGGCTGGCGTTCCCACCTGCCGCGGCGGTATTCACGCTCAACGAACGTTCAATATACAGCCTCTCCAGCAGGATATTGCTCTCGCCGCGGGCAAATCCTTGTACCGAAACAATCGCACCTTCCCGTGCTGCTACCGATTCGCACAGTGCGCGTAGCTGGTCAGAATCGCCGTGGAAGATAACGGCATCGAACGGCTGCGCGGTGAGGGTGTCTGCTTTGGCAAACTGAATGCGCCCACAGAGGGCGGCAGGCAGACGTTTTGCCAGTTCGCGATGGAAAGCATCATCTTGCCACAGGATAAGACTGCCAACCGAGGCCACGGCAGCAACCTGCACCAGCGCATCCTGCTCGTTATCGGCCATACACAGCACGCGTTCACGCGGCAACAGCGCCCAGGTATTGCGCTCGCCGGTTGGCCCTGGCAGCAAACGCTGGGTTCCTGCTTGTGCCAGTTCGGCAAACTGCTGGCAGAGCGCATGCAGCGACGGACGATCGCTTGCCCATGCGGTAAGCGCTTCCAGCGGTTGAATCAGCGCTGATTTAAGCTGTGCATCGACAGGGTAGTCTGCATCCTGGCGGGCCAGCGTGACGGCCAGTGCATTTTCCGGACGGTTTGCCAGCAAGCGGTACAGATACAGTGGGCCACCGGCTTTGGGGCCGGTTCCTGACAATCCTTCGCCACCAAATGGCTGCACGCCTACCACAGCACCGACCATATTACGGTTAACGTACAAGTTACCAACGTGCGCGGACCCGGTGACCTGCGCGATGGTTTCATCAATACGAGTATGTACGCCAAGCGTCAGGCCGTAACCGGACGCATTGATTTGCTCAATCAAATTGCCGAGGTTATTACGGGTGTAACGCACGACGTGCAACACCGGGCCGAACACCTCTTTTTGTAGCTCATCAAAGCTTTCAAGCTCAATCAACGTTGGTGCAATAAAGGTACCGGTGTGCCATTCACGCGCATCATCGCTGTTCTCACGTACGGCCTGGAATACCGGACGTCCTTTGGCACGCATGGCCTGAATATGACGTTCAATATTGGCTTTGGCTTCTTCATCAATAACTGGCCCAATATCGGTGGTCAGACGGCCTGGGTTACCCATACGACATTCTGCCATCGCGCCGCGCAGCATTTTCAGCGTGTGGTCGGCAATATCATCCTGTAGGCACAGGACGCGCAGTGCCGAGCAACGCTGTCCGGCGCTGTCAAACGCAGAGGCCAGCACGTCCACCACAACCTGTTCCGTTAACGCAGATGAGTCGACGATCATGGTGTTCATCCCGCCCGTTTCAGCGATGAGCGGAATTGGACGACCCTGAGCATCCAGACGAGTAGCAATATTTCGCTGCAACAGCGTGGCGACTTCCGTTGAACCGGTGAACATGACTCCGCGTACACGTTCATCGGAGGTGAGTTGCGCCCCGACGGTTTCCCCTTGGCCTGGCAACAGTTGTACCACGCCTGGCGGTACACCGGCTTCCAGCAAAATAGCGATGCCCTGAGCGGCAATCAGTGGGGTTTGCTCTGCAGGTTTTGCCAGCACGCTGTTTCCTGCTGCCAGCGCAGCCGCAATTTGTCCGCTGAAAATGGCCAGTGGGAAGTTCCACGGGCTGATACAGACCACTGGACCGAGCGGACGATGCGTTTCGTTGTCGAAATCATCACGAACCTGGCCGGCATAGTAGTGCAGGAAGTCAACGGCTTCGCGTACTTCCGCAATGGCATTGCTGAAGGTTTTCCCCGCTTCACGCACCAGAATGCCAATCAGTTGCTGCATCTGGCCCTCCATCAAAATAGCGGCGCGATGCAGAATGGCGGCACGTTCTTGTGGCGGTGTAGCAAACCAGATAGGGGCATTATTGACGGCGTTCTGTAGCGCCTGCTCCACTTCAGCGTGAGTCGCTTCTCGCACGTAGCCCACAATGTCTTTCGGCTCAGCCGGGTTGACGACCGGCGTCATTTCACCGTCTGCAACCGGATGTTCGAGCATCGGTTTGGCGTGCCATTTTTGCAGCGCGCTGTTGAGCAGGGCAGAGGACAGCGAAGCCAGGCGGTGTTCATTTGCTAAATCCAGCCCTGCGGAGTTTTCGCGGCCTTTTCCATATAGGGAACGTGGGAGTGCAATCTTTGGATGCGGCAGCCCAGCCTGACCTTCCTGCTGTGCCAGTTTCTCGACCGCTTCAACGGGATCGGCGACCAGTTCATCCAGCGGCAGGGTGGTATCCGCAATACGGTTGACGAACGAGGTGTTGGCGCCATTTTCCAGCAGACGACGAACCAGGTAAGCCAGCAGCGTTTCATGTGTGCCAACGGGGGCATAAATACGGCATGGGCGGTTGAGTTTACCGTCTGCGACTTTGCCGGTGACCTGTTCGTACAACGGTTCACCCATGCCGTGCAGGCACTGGAATTCGTACTGGCCCGGATAGTAGTTTTGACCTGCTAACTGATAAATTGCCGCCAGCGTATGCGCGTTGTGGGTAGCGAACTGCGGGTAGATCAGGTTTGGTACCGCAAGCAATTTCTTCGCGCAAGCCAGATAGGAAACGTCGGTGTACACCTTACGGGTGTAGACCGGATAACCTTCCAGACCGTCCATCTGGGCACGTTTGATTTCACTATCCCAGTACGCACCTTTAACCAGACGGATCATCAGGCGACGGCGGCTACGGGTTGCCAGGTCGATCAGGTAGTCGATGACGTACGGGCAGCGCTTCTGGTAGGCCTGAATAACAAAACCGATCCCGTTCCAGCCTGCCAGTTCGGGCTCAAAGCACAGTTTTTCCAGCAGATCGAGGGAGATCTCCAGTCGGTCGGCTTCTTCGGCATCAATATTAATGCCGATGTCATATTGACGTGCCAGCAGGGTCAGCGACTTCAGGCGCGGATAAAGCTCATCCATCACGCGGTCATACTGCGCACGGCTGTAGCGTGGGTGCAGTGCAGACAGTTTGATGGAGATCCCCGGGCCTTCATAAATACCGCGTCCATTCGACGCTTTACCAATGGCATGGATCGCCTGCTGGTAGGAGACCATATAGGCCTGGGCATCGGCGGCGGTCAGCGCAGCTTCACCCAGCATGTCATAGGAGTAACGGAAGCCTTTCTCTTCCAGTTTACGTGCGTTAGCCAGTGCTTCTGCAATGGTTTCTCCGGTGACGAATTGCTCACCCATCAAGCGCATCGCCATGTCGACGCCTTTACGCACCAGCGGTTCACCGCTCTTGCCGATGATGCGGTTCAGCGAGCGTGAGAGGCTGGCTTCGTTATGGGTGGAGACCAGACGACCGGTAAACAACAATCCCCACGTTGCAGCGTTAACGAACAGAGACGGGCTGCGTCCGATGTGTGATTGCCAGTTGCCGTTGCTGATTTTGTCGCGGATCAGCGCATCGCGGGTGGCTTTGTCGGGAATACGCAGCAGTGCTTCAGCCAGACACATCAGCGCGACGCCTTCCTGTGAGGAAAGGGAGAATTCCTGCAACAGTCCCTGGACCATGCCGGCACGCCCGCTGGCCGTCTTTTGGTTGCGCAGTTTATCTGCCAACTGATAGGCCAGTTTATGGGCCTGCTCTGCGATAGGTTGCGGCAGACGAGCCTGCTCCATCAACATGGGTACCGCATCGGTTTCAGCACGGCGATATGCCGCGGTAATGGCCGCACGGGAAACAGACTGCGGCAGGATCTGCTCTGCAAATTCAAGGAAAGGCTGGTGCGCTTCATTTTGTTGCGCAGTGGATTCCTCGCTCTCATTTGCTGCACCCGCCAGCAGGGCAGGCAGCTCCGGAAGCGCATCGTCATTTTCCAGTCTTTCGAGATAATTAAAGATGGCCTGCTTGATAAGCCAGTGCGGTGTGCGATCGATTCGTGATGCTGCTGTTTTAATCCGCTCGCGCGTGGCGTCGTCCAGTTTAACCCCCATCGTGGTGGTTCCCATGCCATTTACTCCTGTTGTACTGAAATACGGGGCTGATAGTTACCGAGAAATATCCATCATGTTGCAACTTTGTGCAACCGTGTTAAATGTGACTTGGTTTGCAAGCTTGAAAATGAATGAAATGTTAATAAAGATGATGTTTATAACAAGGGGTGTAAAAAACGCAGAATCTTTTTCTCTGCGGTAGTTAACACTTTTTAAAGGTGCAACCAGAAAAAATGTGAGAGAGTGCAACCTACAGAAAAATGCTATCTACTCTGGATCAAAATTGATGTAAATGGTGTGTTAAATCGATTGTGAATGGCTATGGCTTCCGGCAGGATACGGTCGCCCTGGTCAATATAGATATCTTTGCCACGTTCCGGCAGGGTAATAAAACGGCAAGCCACGGCATTGCCGATACATAATTTTGGAGAGTTTTGATGGCTATTAGCACACCGATGTTAGTCACATTCTGTGTCTATATTTTTGGCATGATATTGATAGGGTTTATTGCATGGCGTTCGACCAAAAACTTTGATGATTATATTCTGGGTGGACGCAGTCTGGGTCCGTTCGTAACGGCGTTATCCGCAGGGGCATCCGACATGAGCGGCTGGCTGCTGATGGGGCTGCCAGGTGCGATTTTCCTGTCGGGGATTTCAGAAAGTTGGATCGCTATCGGTCTGGTATTAGGGGCGTGGGTCAACTGGAAACTGGTGGCCGGGCGTTTACGTGTACACACCGAATATAATAACAACGCGCTGACGTTGCCGGATTACTTTACCGGCCGTTTTGAAGATAAAAGTCGTATCCTGCGAATTATCTCTGCACTGGTTATTCTGCTGTTTTTCACCATCTATTGTGCTTCAGGTATTGTGGCAGGGGCGCGTTTATTCGAAAGCACCTTTGGTATGAGCTACGAAACCGCGCTATGGGCGGGAGCGGCCGCGACGATTCTTTATACCTTTATTGGTGGCTTCCTTGCGGTGAGTTGGACCGATACCGTGCAGGCCAGCCTGATGATCTTCGCACTGATCCTGACACCGGTGATGGTGATTATTGGTGTCGGCGGATTTGAAGACTCGCTGGAAGTGATTAAGCAAAAGAGCATTGAAAACGTCGATATGTTCAAAGGGCTTAACTTTGTTGCCATCATTTCACTGATGGGATGGGGGCTGGGTTATTTCGGTCAACCGCATATCCTGGCGCGCTTTATGGCTGCCGATTCCCACCATAGTATTGTCCATGCACGTCGCATCAGTATGACCTGGATGATTCTGTGTCTGGCTGGCGCTGTTGCCGTTGGTTTCTTCGGTATTGCTTACTTCAATAACAACCCGTCGGTAGCGGGTGCCGTGAACCAGAACGCCGAGCGCGTGTTTATTGAACTGGCGCAAATCCTGTTCAACCCGTGGATTGCCGGTATTCTGTTATCTGCGATCCTCGCAGCGGTGATGTCGACGCTGAGTTGCCAACTGCTGGTATGCTCCAGTGCAATTACCGAAGATTTGTACAAAGCGTTCCTGCGTAAAAATGCCAGCCAGAAAGAGCTGGTATGGATTGGGCGTATCATGGTGCTGGTCGTGGCGCTGGTGTCCATCGCGCTGGCGGCAAACCCAGAGAACCGCGTGCTCGGCCTGGTGAGCTACGCCTGGGCTGGCTTTGGTGCTGCCTTTGGTCCGGTTGTTCTGTTCTCCGTAATGTGGTCGCGTATGACCCGTAACGGCGCGCTGGCTGGGATGGTCATTGGTGCTGTGACGGTTATCGTCTGGAAGCAGTTTGCCTGGTTGGGTCTGTATGAAATCATCCCGGGCTTCGTGTTTGGCAGCATCGGGATTGTAGTCTTCAGTCTGTGGGGTAAAGCGCCATCAGCAGCAATGCAGAAACGTTTTGCCGAGGCTGATGCTCATTATCATTCAGCACCGCCGTCGCGTTTGCAGGAAGAATAATCGCTGTATTGTTTTTAAAGCCCGCCGCGAGCGGGCTTTTTTATGTCTCCCTCACTTCGATCCAGCGTGCAATAACTGTTACCCACCTAACTGTTTACATTAAGTCATCATTCTCAAAACATTCTGCTTGAGTTTTTCTTTGCTGTAATGATAATCACTATCACTGTAATTTACTTTTCTTTGCATCACTTGACTGAGAATAACGTTAAAGGGTACTTCGCATGTTTGTTCCATTTCTAATTATGTTGCGCGAAGGGTTAGAGGCCGCGCTGATTGTCAGCCTGATTGCCAGCTACCTGAAACGGACTCAGCGTGGTCGCTGGATTGGCGTGATGTGGATTGGTGTGTTGCTGGCGGCGGCGCTGTGCCTTTCGCTGGGAATTTTCATCAATGAAACCACGGGCGAATTCCCGCAAAAAGAGCAGGAGCTATTTGAAGGTATCGTGGCACTTATTGCTGTGGTGATCCTGACCTGGATGGTCTTCTGGATGCGTAAAGTATCGCGCAACGTCAAAGTTCAACTGGAACAGGCTGTCGATAACGCGTTACAGAAAGGCAATCATCATGGCTGGGCGCTGGTGATGATGGTCTTTTTTGCCGTCGCTCGTGAAGGGCTGGAGTCAGTCTTCTTTCTGCTGGCGGCATTTCAGCAGGATGTGGGTATTTGGCCACCGCTAGGTGCGATGCTGGGACTGGCTACCGCGGTGGTGCTGGGTTACCTGATTTATCTCGGTGGGATTCGCCTCAATCTCGGGGCTTTCTTTAAGTGGACCAGTCTGTTCATTTTGTTGGTTGCCGCAGGTCTTGCTGCGGGAGCCATTCGTGCATTCCACGAAGCCGGGTTATGGAATCATTTCCAGGACGTAGCGTTTGATATGAGCAGCGTTTTGTCAACGCATTCGCTGTTTGGCACATTGATGGAAGGCATCTTCGGCTATCAGGAAGCGCCAAGTGTTAGTGAAGTTGCTGTCTGGTTTATCTATCTGATTCCGGCATTGATTATGTTTGCTCTACCACCTCGTTCAGGCACTACGGCATCACGTACCGCACCCTGATAAAACGTGATGCAAGAATATCATTTAGTTACAACATACTTTTTATAGGGATGGGTCATGACGATTAATTTCCGCCGTAGTGCGCTGCAGTTGGGTATTGCCGCGCTGTTTGCTTCTGCTTTTACCGCTCACGCTGCTGATATCCCGCAGGTAAAAGTCACGGTAAATGACAAACAGTGTGAACCGATGACAATCACGGTGAATGCCGGGAAGACTCAGTTCATCATTCAAAACCACAGTCAAAAAGCGCTGGAGTGGGAGATCCTCAAAGGCGTGATGGTGGTCGAAGAGCGTGAGAACATTGCGCCCGGTTTTAGCCAGAAAATGACGGCTAACCTGCAGCCGGGTGAATATGATATGACCTGCGGTCTGCTGACCAACCCGAAAGGCAAGCTGATCGTGAAGGGGACGGCAACGGCAGATGCCGCGCACAGCGATGCTCTGCTGAGCCTGAGTGGTGCAATTACTGAATACAAAGCCTATGTAACGGCAGAAACAGCGCAACTGGTGTCAGGCACGAAAGCCTTTACGGATGCCATTAAAGCGGGCGATCTGGAGAAAGCCAAATCCCTGTATGCGCCAACGCGTCAGCATTATGAACGTATTGAGCCGATTGCCGAATTGTTCTCTGACCTCGATGGTAGCATTGATGCGCGTGAAGATGATTATGAGCAAAAAGCCGCCGATCCTAAATTCACCGGCTTCCACCGCCTGGAGAAAGCGCTGTTTGGCGACAATACCACTAAAGGTATGGACAAGTACGCCGACCAATTAAACAGCGATGTTCTTGACCTGCAAACGCGTATTAGCGAACTTGCTTTCCCGCCGTCTAAAGTGGTTGGCGGGGCAGCAGGGCTGATTGAAGAAGTCGCAGCCAGCAAAATCAGTGGAGAAGAAGATCGTTACAGCCACACCGATTTGTGGGACTTCCAGGCTAACGTTGATGGCGCGCAGAAAATCGTCGACCTCCTACGTCCTCAGTTACAAAAATCCAATGCTGATCTGTTGGCGAAGGTGGATGCGAACTTCAAAAAAGTCGATTCCATTCTGAGCAAGTACCGTACCAAAGACGGCTTTGAAACCTATGACAAACTGACCGATGCCGATCGTAATGCGCTGAAAGGGCCAATCACGACGCTGGCGGAAGACTTGTCGCAATTACGCGGTGTTTTGGGCCTGGATTAAGCACTATGCAGCAAGATAATGAAAACGGCGTGAGCGAACCGTCACGCCGACGTTTACTGAAAGGGATGGGGGCGCTGGGTGGGGCACTGGCGCTGGCAGGTGGGTGTCCGGTTGCCCACGCGCAAAAACCACAAAGCGCGCCGGGCACGCTGTCTCCGGATGCACGTAGCGAAGCGCAGCCGTTTTATGGCCAGCATCAGGCGGGGATCCTGACGCCGCAGCAGGCATCAATGATGCTGGTGGCATTCGATGTTCTCGCCAGCGATAAGGCCGATCTTGAGCGGTTATTCCGGTTGCTGACTAGCCGATTTGCGTTTCTGACCACCGGTGGACCGGCGCCGGATACGCCGAATCCGCGTTTACCCCCTATGGATTCCGGTATCCTCGGCGCCTACATTGCGCCAGACAACCTGACGATGACGTTGTCAGTCGGCTCCTCGCTGTTCGATGAACGCTATGGTCTGAAATCGCAGATGCCGAAAAAGCTGCAAAAAATGACCCGCTTCCCGAATGATTCGCTGGATGCGGCGCTGTGCCATGGCGATGTGTTGCTGCAGATTTGTGCCAACACCCAGGATACCGTCATCCATGCGTTGCGCGATATCATTAAGCACACGCCGGATCTGCTCAGCGTACGCTGGAAACGTGAAGGGTTTATCTCTGATCATGCCGCACGCAGTAAAGGTAAAGAGACTCCCGTCAATTTGCTGGGATTTAAGGATGGAACCGCGAATCCCGACGCTGCCGATACAACGCTGATGCAAAACGTGGTGTGGGTCACTGCGGAGCAGGGGGAACCGGCATGGGCACAAGATGGTAGCTATCAGGCTGTCAGGCTCATCCAGTTTCGCGTGGAATTCTGGGACCGTACGCCGCTTAAAGAGCAGCAAACGATTTTCGGCCGCGATAAACATACCGGCGCACCGCTGGGTATGCAGCACGAGCATGATGTTCCGGATTATGCCAACGATCCCGAAGGCGAGGTGATTGCGCTCGACAGCCATATTCGTCTGGCGAACCCGCGCACGAAAGAAACAGAGACCAGCCTGATGATGCGTCGTGGGTACAGCTATTCGCTTGGCGTGACCAATTCCGGGCAATTGGATATGGGATTGTTGTTTGTTTGCTATCAGCACGACCTGGAAAAAGGGTTTTTGACGGTTCAGAAACGCCTGAACGGTGAAGCGCTTGAGGAGTATGTCAAACCTATTGGTGGGGGCTACTTCTTTGCTTTACCTGGTGTCAAAACCGCTGACCACTATTTGGGGCAAGCCCTGCTCGAAGCATGATGATTGTGCCCCGCAGTGCTGCGGGGCATTTCCTGACACTCTGATGAATGAAAAAATTATTTTTCATGATCGGCGGCGGCTGAAATAATTCTGTCATCTCTCTGCAAGAGACTGTTGCTGGCGATAAGATGAAATTAAGTTAACAACAAGTAAAAATATTGTTGCATTAACGAAAGGTTATGATGTAATTATAAGTAATAGCGGTAGTTCCCGGCGGTGATAGTCATTCACTATGGAGATCGCGAATGGAAAAGTCCTGTACTGGACACGTTTTTCAAAGTTATTGCAGTCCCTTACGCGGACGTTTCTCTTCCGGTAGCCATCTCGTCACCGTTAAATCTCTCTCCCTTTCACTTCTTATCCTTGTAACTGACACCCTGTACGGTGCGCGTAGCCGTGTATGGCGTCTTATCCGAAGGCAGGCAATGGCTTACAAGGAAGCCAACCCTCAGATGTTCGTGCGCATAATCGTGCCGCCAACGGCGCGTGTGATGTATACCTACAACTCAAGGTGCTATCCATGGGAAGACAAAAAGCAGTGATCAAAGCTCGTCGCGAAGCAAAACGTGTGCTGAGGCGGGATTCGCGTAGCCATAAACAGCGCGAAGATGAATCGGTCACCTCGCTTGTGCAGATGGGCGGCGTAGAGGCGATTGGTATGGCGCGTGATAGCCGCGACGCCACACCGATCACGGCACGAAATGAAGCTCAGGCGCACTACCTGAATGCTATCGAGAGTAAGCAGCTGATATTCGCCACGGGTGAAGCCGGGTGTGGTAAAACCTGGATCAGCGCGGCGAAAGCAGCAGAAGCCCTGATCCACAAAGATGTGGACAGGATCATTGTAACCCGTCCAGTTCTGCAAGCTGATGAAGACCTCGGCTTCTTACCTGGGGATGTCTCTGAGAAGTTCGCTCCCTATTTTCGTCCGGTTTATGACGTGCTGGTAAAACGTCTGGGAGCCTCCTTTATGCAATATTGCCTGCGACCTGAGATTGGTAAGGTAGAAATCGCGCCGTTCGCGTATATGCGGGGACGTACATTTGAAAATGCCGTTGTTATTCTGGACGAGGCTCAGAATGTGACCGCTGCGCAAATGAAGATGTTTTTGACTCGCCTCGGAGAGAATGTGACGGTGATTGTGAATGGGGACATTACCCAGTGCGATCTCCCCGCTCATGTTCGTTCAGGGCTAAGCGATGCGCTGGCCCGTTTCGAAGAAGATGACATGGTTGGGATCGTTCGATTCAACAAAGATGATTGCGTTCGTTCGGCACTGTGTCAGCGGACGCTCAATGCTTACAACTGATCTGTTTTGCGTCTTCAAGGCCCGGGAAACCGGGCTTTGTTTTTTGTCCCCCTGTGAGCACAACGGACTGATGGCGTGGCCGACATTGCAGGTGAGGTCCGGTGTTCACGTTGCATCCTGCATGGATAAATAGCAATAAAAAAGCCGCAGGTCGCGGCTTTTTAAACAAGACAGAGATTACTGTGGGAACCACTGGTCACTGATTTTCTGGTACGTGCCGTCAGCTTTGATGGCGGCCAGCGCATTGTTCAGTTTTTCCAGCAATGCTTTATTATCCGGGCGAACAGCAATACCAAGACCCGTACCAAAGTATTGCGGATCGGTGACTTTTGCCGTCGCAGTACCTAACTGTGGATTGGTTTTCAGCCACTCATTGACGACGGCAGTGTCGCCAAATACGCCATCAATACGGCCATTTTTCAGGTCGATGATTGCATTCTGATAGCTGTCGTAGGCCACGGTTTTTACTTCAGGATGTTTGTCCTGCAGGTATTTCTGGTGCGTGGTACCGTTTTCCATCCCGATACGTTTGCCTTTCAGATCATCAAAGCTCTTATAGGTGTCTTTCTTCGCAATCACCAGCGCTGAGTTGGCATAGTACGGCTGGGTGAAGGAAACCTGCTTGCTACGTTCAGGCGTGATGTCCATACCGGAAATCACCGCATCATATTTTTTGAATTTCAGCGCGGGAATAAGGCTGTCGAAAGCATGATTAGTAAAAGTACATTCAGCCTGCATTTGTTTGCACAATGCTGTTGCCAGATCGATATCAAAACCGACAATTTTATTGCTGGCGTCCAGTGATTCGAATGGTGGGTAGGTTGCTGATACACCGAAACTAATCTTATCAGCAGCTGCGGCGCCAGCGGCGAAAGTAGCAAGTAATGCGGCCAGTACTAACTTTTTCATGGTGGAACTCCCGTCTGTCAATCTTATGATTATTTACCGTGTCTGCGGCGTGGATTCACAATGCCACTTAATGAATTTGTATGCAATAAAAATGATTAAATATTTTTATTGGCATAAAAAAAGACGGACAATTTAGAATGTTGTCCGTCTTTATGTTTTTGCATTATGCACATTCTTCGGATGACGGCGCTGGCACCTTATCCGGCCGACATCGGCGCAAAAACCGCAGCGGCATCGACTTAATTCCGGTGTTCAAACGCCAGGGCTTTACGTTCGATCAAGCGCATCATCAACGTCAGCAAGCCATTGACGATCAGGTAAATCACGCCAGCTGCACCAAAGACCATGACGTCATAGGTACGGCCGTACAGCAGTTGGCTGTAGCCCATGACTTCCATCAGTGTGATGGTGTACGCCAGTGATGTACTTTTAAAGACCAGTACCACTTCGTTGGAATACGAGGAGAGGGCGCGTTTGAAAGCATACGGCAGCAGAATGGCCAGCGTATCCTTTTTGCTCATCCCCAGCGCACCACAGGACTGCCACTGGCCTTCCGGGATTGCTCGAATCGCACCATAAAACAGTTGCGTGGTATAGGCCGCACTGTTTAAGGACAGTGCGATTAACGCGCACAGCCATGGTTCGGACAGCAAATGCCAGAGCACTGGATATTCCTGCAGCGCAGGGAACTGCCCAGGCCCGTAGTAGATCAGGAATATTTGCACCAGCAGCGGTGTACCGGTAAACAACGTGATATAGGCGCGAACCAGCCACACCAGTACCGGCGTTTTCAGTGTCAGGATAACAGTGAAAACCAGCGCCAGAACCAGTGCCACCACAATCGAGGCGACCGTCAGCGTCAGGCTGGTGTGCAGCCCTTTCATTAGTTCAGGTAAATACTCAAGCATTAGCCTGGTCTCCGCTCAAAACGTGTCGCGCGCAGGTCAATGCGTTTGAGAATGTACTGACTCACCAGCGTAATCACCAGGTAAATAGCCGCCGCGACGATGTACCAGGTAAAGGGTTCCTGAGTACGGGTCGCAATGCTCTTGGTTTGTAGCATCAGATCGTTCACGCTGATGAGGCTAACCAGTGCGGTATCTTTCAGCAACACCAGCCACTGGTTACCCAGACCCGGCAGGGCATGGCGCCACATTTGCGGCATCACCAGGCGAAAGAAAATCGCGGTTTTAGATAAACCCAGCGCCTGGCCTGATTCCCATTGTCCAAGCGGAACCGCTTTCAACGCACCGCGCAGCGTTTGTGAGGCATAGGCTGCATAAAGCAATGACAGTGCAATCACACCGCACAGGAACGGGCTGACGTCGAAGTTTTCAATCTGCATCTGAACGGGAATTTGCACGAACCCGAGATTGATCGTAAACCCATCGGCCAGCGTCAGCAGCAGTTGAGAGGAACCGAAATAGATAAACAGAACGACCAGAATTTCTGGTAACCCGCGCAGGATAGTGACCAGCCCTGAACCTGCCCATGCCACTGGACGCCATTTTACAGACTCCCAGACGGCAAAGAACATGGCGAGTGCAAGGCCAATAATCAGCGCACAAACGGCAAGGCCGACGGTCATCCCGGCGGCGCTTGCTAAAGGAAAAAATTCATTCATCAAATATTACTTCTGGAACCATTTGTTATAGATGGTTTCGTAAGTCCCATCTTTCTTCACTTTTTCCAGCGCAGCGTTAAATTTCTGCTGCAGCTCGGTATTACCCTGGCGCACAGCAATGCCCAGACCAGTACCGAAGTAATCTTTATCCGTCACTTTATCGCCAACGGCAGCCAGTTTCGGATTGTCTTTCAGCCATTCCGTTACCACTGCGGTATCACCAAAGACGCCATCAATACGACCGTTTTGCAGATCCAGTTTGGCATTCTGATAGCTGTCATATGGCACGGTAGTCACTTCCGGGTGTTTATCCATGATGAATTTTTGGTGCGTGGTACCGTTCTGTACGCCGACTTTTTTGCCTTTCAGCTGGTCGATGCTGGTGTATTTACCCTGCTGGCCGACAAACAGTGCCGAGTTGTCGTAGTAAGGCGTCGTGAACAGTACCTGCTTTTCACGTTCTGGTGTGATGTCCATACCGGCCATTACCGCGTCAAAGCGGCGGAACTTCAGGCTGGGGATCAGGCTGTCGAAGGCCTGATTGGTGAACGTACAGGTAGCGTCAATCTCTTTACACAGCGCATTCGCCAAATCAACGTCAAAGCCTACGATCTTGTTATTAGCATCGATGGATTCAAACGGAGGATAGGACGCTTCGGTAGCGAAACGAATGGTTTGGGCTGCGGTAGCGGAAAGACTAAAACCTGCGATTAGCGCGGCAATCAGAACTTTTTTCATTGTATTGTCCCGAATCTTAGTGAGAAAGATAGTTTTTAAACGCTTCGGTTTGCGGGTTGGCAAAGCAGCTCGCATCCCCAAACTCGACGATATGACCGTTTTCCATATACACCACACGACTGGCTGTTTTACGTGCAACTTCCACTTCGTGGGTGACGATCACCTGAGTAATTTTAGTTTCCGCCAGCTCACGAATGATGCTGACGATTTGGGCCGTGATTTCCGGGTCAAGCGCTGCGGTAGGTTCGTCAAACAGCAGTACCTGCGGTTCCATCATCAACGCACGGGCAATCGCCACACGCTGCTGTTGACCGCCGGACAAATGCAGTGGGTAGCGATCGCTGTAAGGCTTCAGGCGCAGACGCTCAAGCAGTTTTTCAGCACGCGCCAGTGCTTGTTCTTTCGTCAGACCAAGTACGCGGCAGGGCGCTTCAATCAGGTTTTGCTGTACCGTCAGGTGCGGCCAAAGATTGTATTGCTGGAAGACCATGCCCACGTTTTGACGCAGCTCACGAATGGCTTTATCTGATGGGGTTTTCGTGAAGTCGAAACGGTTACCTGCAATAGAAAGCGTGCCCGAGCGTGGCATCTCAAGCAGATTGAGTACACGCAGTAGCGAGCTTTTCCCGGCTCCACTTGGGCCAAGTAACACCAGTGTTTCACCCTGAGGGCAATCCAGCGTGATATCGAACAGCGCCTGATGTGCGCCGTAGAAGCAGTTAATGCCGTTTAATTGAATACTCATTGATTCTCGTATGCTGGCAGTCTGATAGCTATACACTTCATCCTTCAAGCTGCCTCTTTGTTGGCTGCGTTCATTCACTCCAGTCACGTACTATTCGTACGCTCCTGGAGATTCATTCACTTGCCGCCTCGACGCATCATGAATGATTTTGTGTATATTGAAGCCGCAGATACTACCTTTGGCAGAATAGTTATGCAATATTTATGCGTTAAAAGTTAAATGCAAACCGCATTCTTATCTAAACATAGCACAAAATAGCGGGGCCACCAGTGGGCAAGAATAATTGTCGGCATTCTATGCAGAATGCCAGACAATTTATGGGGGTTATGATTTGATGAGATGAATGGGGAGATTAGCGGTTTTCGACAGACTGGCGCAGTGTCCCGGCTGGCGCGTGTACGCTGCCGCCCAGATAACGCACATCGTCAACTACCCAGCACTGGCCTTCGCGGATCATCAGCACTTCATCACGCCAGCTTTGGTCGCCCTGTTTAAGCTCTACACGCAGCGGAATATTGCGTGCATCACTATTCGGAATAGTCGATGCGCTGGCGACGCTGGCGCTGTCCGGTAACGTGGCGCGACTGGAGAACGGATCGCTGTTAAACAGTTCGCGATGCGCGTTATCTCGGCTGGCATCATTCAGCAGTTTCGCCAGGTTGTCGCTTAAGTACGGGCGCAGGGCGGTGATGTCATTATTACGATGCTGAATGCGGTAATCATAGAATTGCTGGGCCACGCTGTCTGGCCCGCCTTCTACGCATGAACCGCTACGCGTGCCGTTATCTTTATAGACCGGCGTCACGGTAGTACAGGCGCTGAGAAGAAGTGCACAGGGAACCAGCAGAGAGAGTTTCGAGTAGCGCATAATGATTTCCTTATTAGCTTTCTACGATTAGTGTTCTACGTTGATAGAATATATCCTTTCAATGATAGTGGATCGGTTCGATAATGCTTTTGAGATCGTGCTCTTAGCGCAACAAGGAGATTAACCATGCAGTTTTCGACTACCCCTACGCTTGAAGGGCAGACCATCGTGGAATACTGCGGTGTGGTAACCGGCGAAGCTATTTTAGGCGCAAATATCTTCCGCGATTTCTTTGCGGGTATCCGTGATATCGTCGGTGGGCGCTCCGGCGCGTATGAAAAAGAATTACGTAAAGCGCGTGAAATTGCCTTCCAGGAACTCGGCGAACAAGCCAAAGCATTGGGCGCTGATGCGGTTGTCGGTATCGATATTGATTACGAGACCGTCGGGAAAGATAGCAGTATGCTGATGGTCAGCGTCAGCGGTACCGCGGTAAAAACTCGCCGATGAAGCGTCTGCTGTGGTTGCTGGTGTTCACGCTGCTGTTGGCCGGGTGTGCCGGCGAGAAAGGGATTATCGATAAAGACGGGTATCAGTTAGATACCCGCCGTCAGGCTCAGGCTGCCTATCCCCGCATTAAGGTGTTGGTTATTCATTACACCGCAGATGATTTTGATTCATCACTGGCTACGCTGACGGATAAAAACGTCAGTTCGCATTATTTGATCCCGGCGGTGCCGCCGTTGTATCACGGTAAGCCGCGTATCTGGCAACTGGTCCCGGAAAAAGATTTGGCCTGGCATGCGGGGATTAGCTTCTGGCGTGGCGCCACGCGCATCAATGACACATCGATTGGTATTGAGCTGGAAA
Source organism: Citrobacter sp. Igbk 17 (assembly GCF_028069775.1). Classification (NCBI taxonomy): domain Bacteria; kingdom Pseudomonadati; phylum Pseudomonadota; class Gammaproteobacteria; order Enterobacterales; family Enterobacteriaceae; genus Citrobacter; species Citrobacter sp. Igbk 17. The sequence continues at coordinate 34,940 of NZ_JANEWI010000015.1, forward strand.
ATCGCGGCTGGCAAAAGTCGGCGGGAACGAAATATTTCACCCCGTTTGAAGCAACACAGATTCAGGCGTTGATCCCGCTGGTAAAGGATATTATTGCCCGTTACGACATCAAGCCACAAAACGTCGTGGCTCATGCGGATATCGCGCCACAGCGTAAAGACGATCCCGGCCCCCTGTTTCCATGGCGTGAGCTGGCGGCACAAGGTATTGGCGCGTGGCCGGATGCGCAGCGCGTCACGTTTTATCTCGCCGGGCGTGCGCCTCATACGCCGGTAGATACCGCCTCGTTGCTTGATGTGTTGTCGCGCTATGGCTATGACGTTAAACCTGAAATGACGCCACGTGAACAACAACGGGTGATTATGGCGTTCCAGATGCACTTCCGTCCTGCGTTGTGGAACGGCGTGGCGGATGCTGAAACCCTGGCGATTGCCGAGGCGTTACTGGAGAAATACGGGCAGGGCTAACGCAGATCACCGATGCCTGATGGCGCTTCGCTTATCAGGCCAACGGATATTTCGGGCAGGAATGTAGGCCGGATAAGGCGCTTGCGCCGCTATCCGGCAATGGCAACCCGCTTAACGTGGCAGTTTGCCGTGGTCGCGTAACCAGGCCGCGGTACGTTCAATCCCTTCGTCCAGTGTGACTACGGGCTGATAGCCTAACTCTTCCTGAGCGCGCGTTGTATCCAGCGTAAAATCAAAATTAAGCTTCGACACACCGTAATGCGTGAGCTTGGGTTCTTTAGCCGATTTATTACCAAGACGTTCCATGCTGCGGGCGATCATGTCCAGCATCGGATAAGGAACCGAACGAATACGGCAATCAATATTCAGCTCATCAATGAGCTTCTGCACGATGCTGCGCAGGGTGCGATGCTCGCCGTTGGTAATGTTATAGGCACGACCTGACGGCAGTTTATCGCAGGTTGTCTGGCTTGCCAGCCACATCGCATGCACCGCGTTCTCGTAGTAGGTCATATCTACCAGCGCACTTCCGCCGTGCGGCAACAGAATGCTGCCGTAGTGATGCATCATATGCGCCAGACGCGGGATAAACACTTTATCATGAGGGCCGAACAGACTTTGCGGACGCAAGACCGTAAAACGGGTCTGCGGGTTGGCCTGAGCTAACAGTGCAATAACCTCTTCACCAGCGGCTTTGCTGCGGGCGAATTCGTTGGCAAAGCGATGTGGGCGGAAGTCCTCTTTGATATCACGATGGTGGTGATAGTCAAAATACAGTGAGGGAGAGGAGATATGAATAAAGTTACGCACGCCCCAGGCAACGGCCCACTCGCCCAGACGACGGGTAGCACGAACGTTGGCCAGATCGAAGGCTTCCTGCGTGCCCCACGGTGAGGTGAAACTGGAGCAGTGCCATAGTGTGTCGATACCTGCGAGCATCACTTTTGCCTGCGAAGAGACCAGCTCGGTCAGATCCGCATGGACAAATTCTGCCCCCATTTTTTCCAGCAGCTTACCCATCGCTTCGTTGCGACCGGTGGCTCTGACGCTGATGCCTTTTCTGCACAAAAACTCAACCGCGTTTCGGCCCAAGCCGCTGGTGGCTCCGGTAACCAGTACCTTCATATCAATCCACTGTGTTTAAAAAACGTCGTGCGCATTCTTCCGTGAAATACGCTCGTATGCAATGGGAAACATGAAAGAATACAGTCTCTTTTTATCATTAGTCTGTGATTTGTTCTGCAAGTTTGGCAATACGCTTCGCCATCCCTCTGAAAATGAACAAGTGCGCTGGGATCATCAACAACCAATAGAAGAGACCGGGCATCCCGTGCGGGTGCCACCATGCCCGGACATCAATACGTCGGTGATCGCCTTTTTCTTCCAGCGTAAAGCTCAGGCGACCGAGACCAGGGGCCTTCATGCCAAACAGCAGAGTGAGCTGTTTTTCCGGTTCAACGATGATGACTTTCCAGCTATCAACGGTATCACCAACCTGCAATAATGGGTGTTGGGGCCGACCTTTTGCCAGCTTGTGACCTACCAACAGGTCCAACGCTGCACGAGTCTTCCACAAAATGTTGCCAAAGAAATAACCTTCTTTGCCCCCGAGGCGGTTCACGACCTGCCACAACGCTTTCCGGCTGGCGGAGGTCTCCACACTAAAGCCGGCTTGTTTGGCAAAATACCCATATTCAGGACGCCAGCGTGCAAAAGCCTGAGCGTCATAACCCCAGTCGCTGGAGTTAACCAGCTTTTCCTCTTCTTTCAGCGTACTGCGAACCGCGTCGTCGAAGGCAATCAGCGGTTGTGGGATCAGCGTCCGTAGTTCTGTGTCATCAGCCAACAGATCGTGCTTAAGCCCCTGGATTAGCGCTTTAGCCGTAGTCGGCGGAACCGAAGTGATGACATTTAAAAACCAGACGGAGATCCAGCGGGTCGGAAAGGGGATAGGGACCAACAGCCGATGCTTACCGCTGACTGTCATAAAGTGCTCAAACTGCTCCTGGTAGCTTAATACCTGCGGGCCTGCTGCTTCGAGTACGCGGTGTGTGCTTGCCGGATGGTCCAACAACGCCACCAGGTAATACATCAGGTTTTCCAGCGCGATAGGCGTGGTGCGAGAACGTACCCAGCGTGGCGGGGTTAACACGGGTAGGTTATAGACCATGTCGCGCATGACTTCAAACGCAGCGGAACCGGCGCCAACGATAATGCCTGCACGTAGCTCAGTCACCGGTACACCGGATTCGCGCAGCGTATCTGCGGTAATCTGGCGCGCACGCAGGTGATCGGACTGCTCATGTCTGGGAGCCTGCAATGAGCTCAGGAAGATCAGTTGTTTGACCGGGGTCGTACGTAGCGCATCGCGCACGTTTTCTGCGACCAGGCGCTCATGGGCAATAAAGTCGCCCCCTTCACCCATGCCATGAACCAGATAGTAAACGGTATCAATACCCGCCAGCAGCGGCGGCAAAGTATCCGGTACATTTAAATCGATCTTATGACAGTTAATGTTGGCCAGTTGCTGCTTTTCCAGCCGTTCAATGCGACGTGCCGCAGCCAGCACCTGATGCCCTTGCTGGCTGAGCGCCTGAACCAGATGCTGACCAATGTAGCCACTGGCGCCAAGAACTAAAATCCGTTGCGGCACGCCTGACTCCTTAGCGGGTTAAAAAAGCGCGCCAGTGGGCGACGACTTCAGCAAGCTGTGCACGTGACACGTCCAGATGCATCACCAGACGTACAATCGGGGAGGCGTTAATCAGCACATCATGTGCCTTCATATATTCGCCCAGTGCTGCAGCATGTTCTTCACCAACGCGGATAAACAGCATGTTGGTGTCGTGACGCATGACGTCCGCTCCCGCTTCACGCAGCTGTTCTGCCATCCAGGCCGCGTTGTCGTGGTCGTCTTGTAAACGCGCGACGTTATTTTTCAGCGCATACAGTCCGGCTGCCGCCAGAATCCCGGCCTGGCGCATCCCGCCGCCGGTCATTTTGCGCCAGCGAATCGCGCGTTTGATGTAGTCATGGCTGCCAACCAACAGTGAACCCACCGGCGTTCCCAGACCTTTGGAGAGACAAATTGTGAACGAGTCGCAGTATTGGGTAACGTCTTTTAACGCACAGCCGTAGGCGACGATGGCGTTAAAAATACGTGCGCCATCAACGTGCAGGGCAAGGTTTCGCTCACGGGTAAATTCCCAGGCATCCTTCAGGTACTCACGTGGCAACACTTTACCGTTGTGGGTGTTTTCCAGACTGAGCAGGCGTGTGCGAGCAAAATGGATATCATCCGCTTTGATTTTTGCCGCCACTTTATCCAGTGGCAGAGAACCATCTGGCGCAGCATCAATAGGTTGGGGTTGGATACTCCCGAGCACTGCAGCGCCGCCAGCTTCATACAAGTAGTTATGAGCCCCCTGACCGGCGATATATTCCTCGCCGCGCTGGCAATGGCTGAGTAACGCAACCAGATTAGCCTGAGTGCCGGTAGGCAGGAAAATAGCCGCTTCTTTACCAGAAAGTTCAGCGGCGTATTGCTGAAGGGCGTTAACGGTAGGGTCATCTCCGTAAACGTCGTCCCCGACCGGGGCTGCCATCATCTCTTCCAGCATGGCGCGACTGGGTCGGGTGACGGTATCACTGCGTAAATCAATCATGGTATCTCCTTATTACACTTCATCCTTCAAGCTGCCTCGGCGTTGGCCGCACCCTTAAACCCCAGTCACATAGTATACCTATGCTCCTGGGGATTTTCGGGCGAGCCGCCTTGATGCATCATGAATGATATTGTGTGTGATTTAATAAGGATGTTTTACCTGAGCCAGTTCGTTTTCGCCAGTTCGATCACTTCATCACCGCGTCCACTGATGATCGCGCGCAGCATATACAGGCTAAATCCCTTCGCTTGTTCGAGTTTTATTTGTGGTGGAATGGCGAGCTCTTCTTTCGCCACAACGACATCGACCAGCACCGGACCATCGATTGACATGGCGCGTTGCAAGGCCTCATCGACCTCAGAGGATTTCTCTACGCGGATGCCGGTAATGCCACAGGCTTCGGCAATACGTGCGAAGTTGGTATCGTGTAGTTCCGTCCCGTCTGTCAGATAACCGCCTGCCTTCATCTCCATCGCCACAAAACCCAGTACGCTGTTGTTGAACACGATTATCTTCACCGGGAGCTTCATTTGTACAACCGAGAGAAAATCGCCCATTAACATGCTGAAGCCACCATCGCCGCACATCGCGACGACCTGACGACCTGGTTCAGTCGCCTGCGCACCCAGCGCTTGTGGCATGGCGTTTGCCATTGAACCGTGGTTAAACGATCCTAGCAGGCGGCGTTTACCGTTCATTTTCAGATAGCGTGCGGCCCACACTGTTGGTGTGCCTACATCACAGGTAAAGATTGCGTCGTCCGCGGCGAAATGGCTGATTTGTTGTGCCAGATATTGTGGATGAATGGCTTTATCGCTGGGCTTGGCTAAATCATCCAGCCCTTTGCGTGCATCGCGATAGTGCTCCAGCGCTTTGTCCAAAAACTGCCGATCGTTTTTTTCTTCTAGCTGTGGAAGCAGGGCGAGAAGTGTGGATTTAATATCGCCCACCAGCGCCATATCCACTTTGCTGTGTGCGCCAATGCTCGCGGGGTTGATATCAATCTGGATAATTTTGGCATCGGTAGGGTAGAACGGACGATAAGGGAACTGAGTGCCGAGTAAGATCAGCGTGTCGGCATTCATCATGGTATGGAACCCGGAAGAAAAGCCGATTAATCCGGTCATGCCGACGTCGTAAGGGTTGTCGTATTCAACGTACTCTTTACCACGCAGGGCGTGAACAATCGGGGCTTTGATTTTAGCGGCAAATTCGACTAACTCTTTATGTGCCCCGGCACAACCGCTGCCGCACATCAGGGCAATATTGCGGGAATAACGCAGCAGTTGCGCCAGCTTTTTAATTTCTTCTTCTGCTGGCGTAACTATCGGCAGCGGTGCGTGATACCAGTGCGTACTGGCGCTTTCCGGCGCGGGTTTCAGCGCGACGTCGCCAGGTAAGACGACAACTGAGACACCGCGGTTTAATACGGCTTTTCGCATCGCAATCGCCAGTACCTGGGGGATCTGCTCAGGACTGGAAACCAGCTCGCAATAATGGCTACATTCGCGGAACAACTCCTGCGGGTGGGTCTCCTGAAAATAACCACTGCCTATCTCACTGGAAGGAATATGTGCAGCAATTGCCAGCACCGGGACATGGTTGCGGTGGCAATCAAACAGGCCGTTAATCAGGTGCAGGTTTCCCGGTCCGCATGAACCGGCACAGACAGCCAGCTCACCGGTCAGTTGGGCTTCTGCGCCTGCGGCAAAAGCGGCAACCTCTTCATGGCGGGTTGGCATCCAGTCAATCGTTCCCATACGATTCAGACTATCACTGAGGCCATTCAGTGAGTCGCCCGTCACACCCCAAATACGTTTAACGCCAGCTTGTTCAAGGGTTTTAGCAATAAAAGCGGCAACCGTTTGTTTCATGGTTTTCCATCTCCTTTAATGTGATACCGGTTACAAGTTTAGATGAAGATAATAGTTATGCTTCTCATTACCCCCTTATTTTCGGCAGCTTACATTTCACGAAGATAAAGCGTAGCTTGGCAGAAGACATGGTAAAACAAGGAATGAATTCAAATGGTTACAAAACTATTAAATGCAGTTAACCGGACGCTGACGCACGAAGATTTTGGCAAGTTTTTGTTACGCCTCGCTGTTGGGGGGCTGATGCTTTTCCATGGGCTGCATAAACTGTTTGCTGGTATTGATGGCATCAGTGGCATGCTGATAGCCAAAGGGTTTCCCGGCTTTATTGCTTACGGTGTCTTGCTGGGAGAGGTTGTTGCGCCTTGCCTGATTATTCTTGGGATCCTGACACGCCCGGCGGCATTAGGGCTGGCGTTTACAATGATTGTGGCGTGGCTGATGGTCGGGATGGGAGAAACCTGGTCTCTGGACAAAACCGGCGCCTGGGCGATTGAGAGCTTGGTGTACTTTTTTGTTGGCGCGATGGCGGTGGCGTTTCTGGGCGCAGGTAAATATGCCCTGGGTGGCAATTCAGCCTGGCGGTGATAAATGACCGGATGACGGTATTAGTACTTTGTCCGGCCTACAACGGTTCTTGTAGGCCGGATAAGTATGCCATCCGGCAATGACTATTTACGCAAGTACCAGATCGCCCTGCGGATGACAGGAACACGCCAGAACGTAACCTTCCGCAATTTCCGCATCGGTCAGCGTCATGGTGCTGCTGACCGTGTAGTTACCATCAACCACTTTGGTTTTGCAGCAACCGCACACGCCTGCGCGACAGGCGGCAACGACCGGAACCTTATTGCTTTCCAGTGCTTCCAGTAGCGTCGTGCCAACCGGCGCATAGAACTCTTGTGCAGGTTGCAGCTTGGTGAACTTCAGGCCACTGGTTGCCGCTTCGGCCACCGGAGTGAAGAACTGCTCTTTAAAGAAGCGTGTTACGCCAAGCGCTTTCACTTCTTTCTCGACCAGATCCATATACGGGGCCGGGCCACAGGTCATCACGGTTCGTGAGGTCAGATCCGGGACGCTCTTCAGCAGTTCGGTGGTCAGTCGGCCGGAAACAAAACCCTGAGTGGCATTGTTTTCAGCGACTAATGTCACCGGATACTCACGCCATTCATCGGCAAAGATGACATCTTCTGGCGAGCGAACGTTGAAAATCACCTGCACGTCGGCTTGTGGACGGTACTTCGCCAACCAGCGACGCATCGACATGATTGGCGTTACGCCACAGCCGGCAGCCAGCATCAGGAACTTGTCTTCTGCTTTATCTTCACAGGTAAATTCACCCATGGCATCGGACAGCCAGATGTAGTCGCCGCGCTTCACGTCGCGGGTTAACCACTGAGAACCTGCACCGTCGTCAATGCGGCGGATGGTCAGCGTGATGTACTCGCTAACACCCGGCGTTGAAGAGATAGTGTAAGCACGCAGCGTATCCGCTGAGTTACGTACGCTGACCAGTGCATACTGCCCGGCACGATAGGGATAATAGTCGTGGCATAGCAACGAAATTGTCCACACATCCGGCGTTTCCTGATGGATGTGATGAACCTGCATCCGCCACGGGCACTGATGGGTTGGCATTGTCATTCTTTACTCCTTACGCGCTCAGCAGCTGCTTCATGTCTTCTTCAACGGTGGTCACGGATCGCAGACCAAATTTCTCGTTGAGTACAGCCAGCAGATCGGGTGTGAAGAAGCCAGGTGCAGTTGGGCCAGTCACGATGTTTTTCACACCCAGTGACAGCAGGGTCAGCAGGATGACAATCGCTTTCTGTTCGAACCAGGAGAGCACCAGAGACAGTGGCAGATCGTTCACGCCACAACCCAGTTTCTCAGCCAGAGTGACGGCCAGGATAATGGCAGAGTAGGCATCGTTACACTGACCGGCATCGACCAGACGCGGCAGACCTTCGATATCGCCGAATTCCAGTTTGTTGAAACGGTATTTACCACAGGCCAGAGTCAGGATCAGGCAGTCGTCTGGTACGCTGGTGGCGAAATCGGTGAAGTAGTTACGTTCACCGCGTGCGCCGTCACAACCGCCAACCAGGAAGATGTGACGTAGTTTTTCGCGGCTCACCAGGTCAATCAGGGTATCAGCAGCGCCCAGCAGGGTCTGACGACCGAAACCGACGGTGATCAGGTGCGGAATTTCGCTGTACGGGAAGCCCGCCATCTGCTGCGCCTGTGCGATAACCGGACCGAAGTTGTCGCCTTCGAGGTGGCTCACGCCCGGCCAGCCGACGATGCTACGGGTCCAGATACGGTCGTCGTAGGCGCCAACGGTTGGGTCGATGATGCAGTTAGAGGTCATGACGATTGGGCCAGGGAAACGAGCAAATTCAACCTGCTGGTTCTGCCAGCCGCTGCCGTAGTTACCGATCAGGTGTTTGAACTTACGCAGTTCCGGGTAGCCATGTGCTGGCAGCATTTCACCGTGGGTATAAACGTTAACGCCGGTGCCTTCAGTCTGCTCAAGCAGGTTGTACAAATCTTTCAGGTCGTGACCGGAGATCAGAATGCACTTCCCTTCGGTTGCTTTCACGTTGACCTGGGTTGGGGTTGGGTGACCGTATTTTGTGGTTTCACCGGCATCCAGAATGCTCATCACTTTAAAGTTCATCTGGCCGATTTCCATTGAACACTCCAGCAGAGCGTTCATATCGGAAGGCCAGGTACCCAGCCATGCCATGATTTTGTGGTATTGCGCGTAGATATCGTTGTCGTACTGGCCAAGAACGTGTGCGTGCTCCATGTAAGCTGCCGCACCTTTCAGACCGTACAGACACAGCAGACGCAGACCGAGGATATTCTCGCCGATGGTCGCTTTGTCTTTATTCGGGGTGAATTCAGCGGCCTGACGTTGCAGGTCGCCCAGATCGTCGCTGACCAGTTGCAGGTCGGCCATCGGGTTTTCAACAGTTGCGTTAGCATCAATGTTCAGGCATTGCGCTTTCAGTGCATCGCGCATGGCGATAGCTTCACGAGCATAGCCAACAATACGCGGGGAGTCGAAGTTAACGTTGGTCAGCGTGGAGAAGAATGCACGCGGCGCGAAGTTATCAACTTCATGGTCGATGATGCTGTATTCACGCGCTTTAACAGCCCATGCAGACAGACCTTGTAGGGAAGCAATCAGCAGATCCTGCAGATCGGAGGTTTCAGCAGTTTTACCGCACATACCCTGCGCGTAAGAGCAGCCGTTTCCTGCCGGAGTACGGATGGTTTGTTCACATTGCACACAAAACATGGTCACACCTTTTAAAGTTATATTTGATATACATGTTTAAGGTTATGCCTGCGCGCGAAGGGATTAAAGGGATTTCTGCTACAACTTGCAGGGAGATTGATTTAGCGCAATTTTGGCGGTAGCTGACTACCGCCAGAGAGGTATTTGTCTGTGTATCAGGCGGAGAAAAAGGCCATTAACAGGGGTACTAACAGGCTAAGAATAAAGCCGTGCACAATGGCTGCGGGCACCATCTCCAGACCGCCACTGCGTTGCAAGACGGGCAGCGTGAAATCCATAGATGTCGCCCCGCAAAGACCCAATGCGGTTGAACGGCTGCGGACCACCAGTCCAGGGATCAGCATAATGGCAATCAACTCACGTGCCAGGTCGTTAAAGAAGGCGGCGCTGCCAATTACTGGACCGAATGATTCAGTCAACAAAATGCCTGACAGGGAATACCAGCCAAAACCCGATGCCATCGCCAGTGCTGTTTTCAACGGCAGGCCGAGGATCAGCGCATTAATGACGCCGCCCAGCAGAGAACTGGCCACGACGACGACGGCAACAATCATGCCCCGACGGTTCAGTACGATCTGCTTTAATGTCATACCACTGTTTCGCAGTTGGATCCCAACCAGGAATAATAAAAAGATCAGCGTATATTCGCTGGCTTCGGTCGCGTGCTGCAGTATCGACAATCCGGTAAGACCCAACAGAAAACCCAGCACCACGACGCCGCAAAGCTGTAGCGACTCAAGCGCCATCGCGATTCGGGAGGGGAGCTTCTCTTGCTGGTGGCTGTGTCGCCAGGGGAGTGAGCGCTCAAGCCACAGCAGCGCTGCGATATTACACAGCAGAATGACCGTCACACTGACGGCAGAATAATAAAGAATGGATAACAGATTACTGGCGAGATTATCCAGAAACGCCAGACTGATCCCCATAAAAAAGAGAATAAGGTAGACGATCCAACTCAACAGCCGATTGATAAGTTTTAATGCGGCTCTGTGTCGAAGCGGAATGAGGTAACCCACAATAAGGGGTACCAGAATGATTAACAGCCCTGAAAACATGAAACCCCGATCCTTGCTGAGAAGTAAGACGAAATGCGCCTGCACACACTACTGAAAGCAAAGAGGGGAGTAAAGTTGCAAATAAAAGGAAATATAGCGAGGAAAAAAAAGGCCTGACAGTTCATCAGGCCTTGTTGTTAGCGATTAATCGCGTTTTTCCAGCAGGGTACGGTAAATAAGACCGCCGACGATCCCGCCGATAATCGGCATAACCCAGAATAACCAAAGCTGTTGTAATGCCCAACCACCCTGGAAGATAGCAACCGCAGTACTACGTGCTGGGTTTACGGATGTATTGGTGACCGGGATACTGATCAGGTGAATCAACGTTAATGCAAGACCGATGGCAATTGGCGCAAAACCTGCCGGAGCATGTTTATCGGTCGCACCGTGGATCACTAATAAGAAACCTGCGGTCAGAACGATTTCAATTACGATGGCAGAAAGCATGGAATATCCGCCAGGTGAATGCTCACCGTAACCGTTTGAGGCGAAGCCACTGGCTGCTGCATCAAAACCGGCTTTGCCGCTGGCAATAAGATAAAGTACCGCTGCTGCTACAATACCACCCACAACCTGAGCAATAACATAACCAATAACGTCTTTCGCCGGGAAGCGACCACCAGCCCATAAACCGAATGTCACTGCAGGGTTAAAATGGCCACCTGAAATATGACCCACAGCGAATGCCATGGTTAATACTGTCAGACCAAACGCCAGGGCGACACCGGCAAACCCAATACCTAACTCTGGGAAAGCCGCGGCCAGAACGGCACTACCACACCCGCCAAAAACAAGCCAAAACGTGCCGAAGAACTCGGCTGCTAATTTCCTGAACATAACCACCTCAATTAAAAGTTCCGGGTTAGTTTTTCTATCCCGGTATTTCATCGCTAAAAGGGACGATGATTAAAGCGCGCTTATTCTAGAAAAAAATCTCATCCCTTCGCCACTTAAATTAATAAAAAAATTTGATTTAAGGCAATGTGATGCGAATCCTTTTTGGAGTTCAGGTGAATAAAGCATAGTTCAGTTATCAGAAATCTGATGATTGCGTCTGAAATTATATTCAAAAGTAATTTTTAAAGAGAATATTCTTAACTCTTTCGATTTATCTGCGGATGAGATCGGGTGTTCTGAGCGCCCGCTTACCGTTATACTCCTGATAACTTGAAGGAAAAAGTGAGCATTTCCGGAGGCTATATGATTCTCGAACGCGTTGAGATTGTTGGGTTTCGTGGTATTAATCGGCTGTCGTTGATGCTGGAGCAAAACAACGTGCTGATTGGGGAGAACGCGTGGGGTAAGTCCAGCCTGCTGGATGCGTTAACCTTGCTGTTGTCGCCAGAGTCGGATTTGTACCACTTTGACCGCGAAGATTTCTGGTTCCCGCCGGGTGACATCCAGGGCCGGGAACATCATCTGCATATTGTCCTGACGTTTCGTGAATCTCAACCGGGTCGCCATCGTGTGCGCCGATATCGCCCGTTAGAAGCGTGCTGGTCGCCGTGCTCCGATAACTATCACCGTATTTTCTATCGTCTGGAAGGCGAGTGTGCTGATGACGGCAGCGTCCTGACATTACGCAGTTTTCTTGATGGCGAAGGCCACCCGTTACCCATCGACAATATTAACGAACAGGCGCGTCATCTGGTGCGTTTGATGCCAGTACTGCGTTTACGTGATGCGCGTTTTATGCGGCGGATCCGTAATGGAACGGTGCCGGATTCCGCGGATGTTGAGGTGACTGCGCGTCAACTGGATTTTATGGCGCGTGAGTTGGCCACCCGACCGCAGAATCTGACGGATGGGCAGATTCGCCAGGGGCTGTCAGCGATGGTTCAACTGCTGGAGCACTACTTTTCGGAACAAGGTTCAGGTCAGTCGCGCTATCGTCTGATGCGCCGACGCTCCAACAACGAGCAACGCAGCTGGCGTTATCTGGATATTATCAACCGTATGATTGATAAACCTGGGGGGCGCACGCACCGTGTGATTCTGCTGGGGCTGTTTTCCACGCTATTACAGGCCAAAGGGTCACTAAGACTGGATAAAGACGCTCGTCCGTTGCTACTGGTAGAAGATCCTGAAACGCGGTTACACCCCATTATGTTGTCCGTTGCCTGGCAATTGTTGAACCTGCTTCCCCTCCAGCGCGTGACGACGACCAACTCTGGTGAATTGTTGTCGCTCACGCCCGTAGAACATGTTGTCCGACTGGTACGAGAATCTTCCCGCGTCGCCGCCTGGCGACTGGGACCGGGAGGACTCAATGCGGAAGACGGGCGGCGCATTGCCTTCCATATCCGTTTTAATCGGGCGTCTTCACTGTTTGCCCGTTGCTGGCTGTTGGTGGAGGGAGAAACAGAAACATGGGTCATCAACGAGCTGGCTCGTCAGTGTGGGCATCACTTTGATGCCGAAGGGATTAAAGTCATTGAATTTGCCCAGTCTGGGCTTAAACCCCTGGTGAAGTTTGCCCGCCGGATGGGAATTGAGTGGCATGTGCTGGTCGATGGCGATGAGGCGGGAAAAAAGTATGCGGCCACGGTACGCAGTCTATTGAACGATGACAAAGAGGAAGAGCGCGAGCATTTGACCATGTTACCTGCGTTGGACATGGAACACTTTATGTACCGCCAGGGGTTCTCGGATGTTTTTCATCGGGTGGCGCAAATACCGGAAAATGTGCCGATGAATATGCGGAAAATTATAGCGAAGGCGATCCATCGCTCGTCAAAACCGGATTTGGCGATTGAAGTGGCAATGGAAGCGGGGCGACGCGGTGTTGAAGCGGTGCCAACGTTGCTGCGGAAAATGTTTTCCCGCGTGCTGTGGTTAGCACGCGGGCGAGCGGATTAGCGGCGGAACATGACTGATAACTGCGAGTGGATACTGTCGAGTAACTGATAGCGGCGGCGATATTCCGCGCGCTTCTTACTGGCAATATCTGCTTCGCTTTTACGCGCTAGCGTACGCGGAATATGATAGTAGCCATTGCTGTCACATTCGCCGCCCACTGACTCCCAAAATGAATTGTAGTCAGAATGAATAACCTTGTTTTTATCATGGTAGCGCTGGCTGCGAAAAATATGCTGGTCATTGCTGACGGCCAGTACTTGTTCAATATTCAATTGTTCTGCAAAACGACAAATAGCTTCCATTACAATACGTTTAGGGAACAAACCATGGCATGATTTTGTCGCTTTTTGAATTTCTTCGTGCGGCATTAATCGGTTACCCCCCTGCAAGCCGCCAATAAAAAGCGCGCTGCGCCCTTCATAGTTGCACAGGGTGAAGGTCATTTCTGCTAATGTCTCGCCCTCACTATTACGGACAAGAATGGTACTTTCACCTTCTTTATCCAGGGCGATAAATGAGGACATTATAATGGTGTATATTGCGTTATCTTTGCCTTCAATTTGTGCCAGTTGCAACCCATCTGCACTTAAATAATCATTAAACTCTTTCGATGAAAAAGCGTTTCGGAAAGTATTGTAATGAAAACGCACGGCATCGAGTTTTGTTTTACGGTCAAGGTTTACTGCGAGATACGCGCGATGCAGGCGAACCGGTATACGGGGTTGGACCGCGAGAATTTCTTCAAGATCCGGCCATTGCGCCAGCTCAGCCATCCACTCACGTGTCAATCGTGGCATCAGCAATGAGCGCCATACAAACTTACGGCGAAAGCTTCGTTGATGCCAAAATTTACCTGGCCGCCATTGTCCGGTTGTCAGACGACAAAAAAGACTAAAACTTGTGGCGGGTCTGGAAGAATGAAAAGTGCTTTCTGTTAGCTGGCTCATAATAACAATCCAATAGATACTCTGATACTAATTTCAGCACAGCGGACCTTAACGGTTCATCAATAACTCTGTTATTCTTTGCACTTTTCAACGCCTGTTAATTTATCGTTGATGTTTATCACTCCACTCTGGTGGGCGTATTGGGGACACTGGGACATTTTATGAAGCTCAAGGGAAAAATTAAAAAACGTTATTTTCTCCTCGCCATCATCATTATTGTGGCGATGATTTCACTTTGGCGAACGCTTAATGCGCCACTACCTCAGTATCAAACGCTAATTGTACGTCCAGGCGATCTCCAGCAAAGTGTGCTGGCCACCGGGAAACTGGATGCGTTACGCAAAGTTGATGTTGGTGCACAGGTGAGTGGGCAGTTAAAAACGCTGTCAGTAGCCATTGGCGATAAAGTTAAAAAAGATCAGTTGCTCGGTGTTATCGATCCTGAGCAGGCACAAAACCAAATCAAAGAAGTTGAAGCGACACTCATGGAGCTGCGGGCTCAGCGTTTGCAGGCTGAAGCTGAGTGGAAACTGGCGCGCGTAACGCTTTCTCGGCAGCAACAACTGGCGAAAACGCAGGCGGTTTCGCAGCAGGATCTCGACACAGCAGCGACCGAAATGGCGGTCAAGCAGGCACAGATTGGCACTATTGATGCGCAAATTAAGCGTAATCAGGCTTCCCTTGATACGGCAAAAACGAACCTCGATTACACGCGAATCGTCGCGCCAATGGCGGGTGAAGTGACGCAAATCACCACCCTCCAGGGACAAACCGTGATTGCCGCCCAACAGGCACCCAACATTTTGACGTTGGCAGATATGAGCACCATGCTGGTAAAAGCGCAGGTCTCCGAGGCCGATGTTATTCACCTGCAGCCGGGCCAAAAAGCCTGGTTCACTGTGCTGGGCGATCCGCAGACACGGTACGAAGGCGTGCTCAAAGATGTCCTTCCGACGCCTGAGAAGGTGAATGACGCCATTTTCTACTATGCGCGCTTCGAAGTGCCTAACCCGAAAGGGATCCTGCGCCTTGATATGACCGCACAGGTGCACATCCAGCTCACCGACGTTAAAAATGTGCTGACGATCCCGTTGTCGGCGTTGGGCGATCCTATTGGCAACAACCGCTATAACGTCAGGCTGCTGCGCAATGGTGAAACTCGCGAGCGCGAAGTGGTCATCGGTGCCCGTAATGATACCGACGTAGAAATTGTGAAAGGGTTGGAAGAGGGGGATGAAGTGATCACCGGTGAGGGTAAAGCGGGAGTAGCACAATGACGGCGTTGCTTGAGTTGAGCAATATCCGCCGCAGTTACCCGTCAGGCGAGGGACAGGTCGAGGTTTTAAAGGACGTTTCCTTGCGTATTCAGGCCGGGGAAATGGTGGCGATTGTCGGGGCGTCTGGCTCGGGTAAATCGACGCTGATGAACATTCTGGGATGTCTGGACAAGCCAACCAGTGGAACCTATCGGGTTGCGGGGCGGGATGTTTCTACACTGGATAGCGATGCGTTAGCACAACTGCGGCGTGAGCATTTTGGCTTTATCTTCCAGCGTTATCATTTGCTGTCACATTTAACGGCGGCACAAAACGTTGAAGTCCCGGCGGTGTATGCCGGGACTGAACGTAAGCAGCGTCTGGCTCGTGCTCAGGAATTACTTCAGCGCCTGGGATTGGGTGACCGGGTTGATTATCAGCCTTCCCAGCTTTCCGGAGGCCAGCAGCAACGTGTCAGTATTGCACGTGCGTTGATGAACGGTGGTCAGGTTATTCTGGCCGATGAACCCACTGGCGCGTTGGACAGCCGCTCCGGCGAAGAGGTGATGGCTATTCTGCATCAGCTACGCGATCGCGGGCATACGGTCATTATCGTCACGCACGACAGCCAGGTTGCCGCCCAGGCAGAACGCGTCATTGAAATTCGTGATGGCGAGATTGTGCGTAATCCACCATCACAAAAGCCCGCTACCGGACGTGATATTGCTGAACCAACGGTGACGACGGCTTCTGGCTGGAGCCAGTTTGTCAGCGGTTTTCGTGAAGCATTGACCATGGCCTGGCTGGCCATGGCCGCCAACAAGATGCGTACACTGCTCACCATGCTGGGTATTATCATCGGCATCGCGTCGGTGGTATCGATTGTGGTGGTGGGCGATGCGGCAAAACAACTGGTGCTGGCAGACATCCGAGCGATTGGTACGAATACTATCGATATCTATCCAGGCAAGGATTTCGGTGATGACGATCCACAATATCAGCAGGCGCTGAAGTATGACGATTTAGTGGCGATTCAGAAGCAACCCTGGGTCAGTTCCGTTACGCCTGCGGTATCAAAGAACCTACGCCTGCGCTATGGCAATATTGATGTCGCCGCCAGCGCGAATGGCGTTAGCGGTGATTACTTCAACGTCTATGGCATGACGTTCAGTGAAGGCGCCACCTTTAATGCAGAGCAACTGGCGGGGCGGGCACAGGTGGTGGTGCTCGACAGCAATACCCGACGTCAGTTGTTCCCCAGCAAAGCGAAAGTGGTGGGTGAAGTTATTCTGGTGGGAAATATGCCAGCCACCGTCATTGGCGTTGCGGAAGAAAAACAATCGATGTTTGGCAGCAGTAAGATCCTGCGCGTCTGGCTGCCCTACAGCACTATGTCAGGACGGATCATGGGGCAATCGTGGTTAAACTCTATTACCGTGCGGGTAAAAGAGGGGTTTGATAGCGCCCAGGCCGAGCAGCAACTTACCCGTCTGTTATCGCTGCGTCATGGCAAAAAAGATTTCTTCACCTGGAACATGGATGGCATCTTGAAAACCGCCGAAAAAACCACACGTACATTACAGCTCTTTCTGACGCTGGTGGCGGTGATTTCACTGGTGGTGGGCGGGATCGGCGTGATGAACATTATGCTGGTATCGGTGACAGAGCGTACGCGTGAAATCGGTATTCGGATGGCCGTGGGGGCGCGGGCCAGCGATGTGTTACAGCAATTCTTAATTGAGGCTGTGCTGGTGTGCCTGGTGGGAGGCGCGCTCGGTATCAGTTTGTCGATGTTAATTGCCTTTACGCTACAACTGTTCCTGCCCGGGTGGGAAATTGGTTTCTCTCCTGTCGCGCTGTTAACGGCTTTCTTGTGTTCAACCGCCACCGGAATTTTGTTTGGCTGGCTTCCGGCCCGTAATGCAGCGCGTCTGGATCCCGTGGATGCTTTGGCGCGAGAATAACGCGTTGTATTGCATAAGAAATAAAAATGCCAGCCTCAGGGGCTGGCATTTTGTCTGCGGGATGTACACAATGAGACAGAAGAGCTATGCGACAGCTTCTGCTTCAATGACGGGCACGATAAGACTGGCATGATTGCCTTTTGGCCCCTGGTGGACATCAAACTGGACAGACTGTCCGGCTTTTAGCGTTCTGTAACCATCCATCTGAATGGTGGAGTAATGGGCGAAGATATCTTCACCGCCGCCTTCGGGGCAGATGAAACCAAACCCTTTGGCATTATTGAACCACTTAACAGTACCCGTTTCCATACTTCGACATCCTTCGTAAATCTTATATAAGTAAGATGGAATGAACCGGTGGCGGAGTGGGGGCTGTTCAAAACCTCGCCAACTCTCGAAACTACAATTTAGAGAAATCAGGCGAGGCGTCAAGCGCCAGGCAGGTGGAATAGGGTAAAAATGCATCAAAATTTGAAGCAGTTAACGCTATTGTCGGATATGTGACAGATGTCGCGGATGACACTGATAGATGATAGTTATCTAATACTTGAGGTAGATTGATTGTGCGCATAGGCTCTTGTCAGCGGCAAGTTATTCTGCCGGTAACCGTAACTGAAGATGACGACTGACAATGAGTAAGACGAACGACTGGCTGGATTTCGAACAGCTGGCGGAAGACAAATTGCGCGACGCGCTAAAACCGCCATCTATGTATAAAGTGATATTAGTCAATGATGATTACACTCCGATGGAGTTTGTTATTGACGTGTTACAAAAATTCTTTTCTTATGATGTAGAACGTGCAACGCAACTGATGCTTGCCGTTCACTATCAAGGTAAAGCCATCTGCGGCGTATTTACCGCCGAGGTTGCTGAAACCAAAGTGGCGATGGTGAACAAATATGCGAGGGAAAACGAGCATCCGTTGCTGTGTACGCTGGAAAAAGCCTGAATGCAGGCATAAATATTGGGGGAGGTGCCTATGCTCAATCAAGAACTGGAACTCAGTTTAAACATGGCTTTCGCCAGAGCGCGCGAGCACCGACATGAGTTTATGACCGTCGAGCACTTGTTACTGGCGTTGCTCAGTAACCCATCGGCCCGCGAAGCGCTGGAAGCGTGTTCTGTGGATCTGGTGGCGCTCCGTCAGGAACTCGAAGCCTTCATTGAACAAACCACACCCGTATTGCCTGCCAGCGAAGAAGAGCGCGACACGCAGCCGACGCTGAGTTTTCAGCGTGTTTTGCAACGTGCTGTCTTTCATGTTCAGTCCTCCGGGCGCAATGAAGTGACTGGCGCTAATGTGCTGGTTGCTATCTTCAGCGAGCAGGAATCACAGGCGGCCTATCTGCTGCGTAAGCATGAAGTCAGTCGCCTGGACGTGGTGAATTTCATTTCTCATGGCACGCGTAAAGACGAACCGAGTCAGTCTTCTGACTCCGGGAATCAGCCAAATAACGAAGAGCAAGCTGGCGGGGAGGACCGTATGGAGAACTTCACGACTAACCTTAACCAGCTGGCTCGCGTGGGCGGGATTGATCCGCTTATTGGCCGCGAAAAAGAGCTGGAGCGCGCCATTCAGGTACTGTGTCGTCGCCGTAAAAATAACCCACTGCTGGTGGGGGAATCCGGCGTGGGGAAAACGGCGATTGCCGAAGGTCTCGCCTGGCGTATTGTCCAGGGGGATGTGCCGGAAGTGATGGCTGATTGTACGCTGTACTCTCTGGATATCGGTTCATTGCTGGCGGGTACCAAATACCGCGGTGATTTTGAGAAACGCTTTAAGGCGCTGCTGAAGCAACTGGAGCAGGATACTAACAGCATCCTGTTTATCGATGAGATCCACACTATTATCGGTGCGGGTGCGGCATCGGGCGGCCAGGTGGATGCCGCTAACCTGATCAAGCCGCTGCTCTCCAGCGGGAAAATTCGTGTGATAGGTTCAACCACCTATCAGGAGTTCAGCAATATCTTTGAGAAAGACCGTGCGTTAGCGCGTCGCTTCCAGAAGATCGATATCACTGAGCCGTCAGTGGAAGAGACCGTGCAGATCATCAACGGTCTGAAACCGAAGTACGAAGCTCACCATGACGTTCGCTACACCGCCAAAGCGGTACGTGCAGCGGTCGAACTGGCGGTGAAATACATTAACGATCGTCATCTGCCGGATAAAGCGATTGACGTGATTGATGAAGCGGGCGCACGTGCGCGCCTGATGCCGGTCAGCAAGCGCAAGAAAACCGTCAACGTGGCAGATATCGAGTCCGTCGTGGCCCGCATTGCACGGATCCCAGAGAAGAGCGTTTCGCAGAGCGATCGTGATACGCTGAAAAATCTGGGCAACCGCCTGAAAATGCTGGTATTTGGGCAGGATAAAGCCATTGAAGCACTGACCGAAGCGATCAAAATGAGCCGTGCCGGTCTGGGTCATGAGCATAAACCTGTCGGTTCGTTCCTGTTCGCCGGACCGACTGGCGTTGGTAAGACCGAAGTCACGGTGCAGTTGTCTAAAGCGCTGGGCATCGAACTGCTGCGTTTTGATATGTCCGAATATATGGAACGTCATACTGTCAGCCGCTTGATTGGTGCGCCTCCAGGATATGTCGGTTTCGACCAGGGCGGTTTACTGACCGATGCGGTGATTAAACATCCGCATGCTGTACTGCTGCTGGATGAAATTGAAAAAGCGCACCCGGATGTCTTTAACCTGCTGCTGCAGGTTATGGATAACGGTACGCTGACTGACAATAACGGGCGCAAAGCAGATTTCCGCAACGTAGTGCTGGTGATGACGACCAACGCCGGGGTACGTGAAACTGAGCGTAAATCGATTGGGCTTATTCATCAGGACAACAGTACTGATGCGATGGGCGAAATCAAAAAAGTGTTTACGCCGGAATTCCGTAACCGCCTCGACAACATTATCTGGTTCGATCATCTCTCTACTGAGGTGATTCATCAGGTGGTGGATAAATTTATTGTCGAGCTGCAGGTTCAGCTGGATCAGAAAGGTGTCTCTCTGGAAGTGAGTCAGGAAGCACGTAACTGGCTGGCGGAAAAAGGTTACGACCGCGCAATGGGCGCACGCCCGATGACGCGAGTGGTTCAGGACAACCTGAAAAAACCATTGGCCAACGAATTGTTGTTTGGTTCGCTGGTGGATGGCGGTCAGGTTACCGTCGCGCTGGATAAAGAAAAAAATGAGCTGACCTATGGTTTCCAGAGTGCGCAAAAGCACAAGCCAGAAGCTGCACATTAATTTCTAATTACATGATAAACCGGGCGTAATGCCCGGTTTTTTTTGCCTGAAAGTCGTGATTTGAATGGGGGGAGCTCAAAGAGTTTAAACGGCAGGCAAAAAATAAGCCTGCGTAAGGGAGATTACGCAGGCTAAGGAGGTGGTTCCTGGTACAGCTAGCATTTATGGGTTATGTTTTTCAGCGGGTGGGATAATACCCTTAATGAACGAAACGGTATGTGATCGATTTCTAAGAATCTTCCGAACGCTGAAAAATAACCGTAATTAACTACTTAGCATGTGGATTGCGCGTGGACTCACCGGCAAAATTACGCATCAGTAATGCATAATTCAGATCGATATCCTGCGGTACGGGCATCCATACGGTATAACCATCACCAGGCGCAACTGGCATAGCTTCGCCTTTGGCGTTTTCCATCTGCTCAAGGGTGAAATTGACGTTACCCTGCGGCGTCATCAACTCCAGACTGTCACCGACGGTGAATTTGTTTTTCACCAGCACAGCGGCCAGATCGCCTTTGCGTTCGCCGGTGAATTCACCGACAAACTGCTGACGTTCGGAAACCGAAAAACCGTATTCATAGTTCTGATAGTCGTCATGCGTGTGGCGGCGCAGGAATCCTTCGGTATAACCACGGTGCGCCAGGCCTTCCAGTGTTTCCAGCAGTTGCGGATCGAACGGTTTACCGGCGGCAGCATCGTCAATGGCTTTACGATAGACCTGTGCGGTACGGGCGCAGTAATAGTAAGACTTGGTGCGGCCTTCGATTTTCAGCGAATGTACGCCCATCTGGGTCAGGCGTTCAACGTGGGCAATTGCACGTAAATCTTTTGAGTTCATGATGTAAGTGCCGTGTTCGTCTTCGAACGCGGTCATGTATTCACCCGGACGCTGGGCTTCTTCAATCATAAACACTTTGTCCGTAGGCGCGCCGATCCCAAGCGTCGGTTCCACGTTTTGTACCGGGATGGGTTCGTATTTGTGCACGATATTGCCCACCACGTCTTCTTTGCCTTCCTGCACGTTGTATTCCCAGCGGCAGGCGTTGGTACAGGTACCCTGGTTTGGGTCGCGCTTGTTGATGTAGCCGGAGAGCAGGCAGCGGCCGGAGTAGGCCATGCACAGCGCACCGTGAACGAAGATTTCAATCTCCATATCCGGAACCTGGGTGCGGATCTCTTCAATTTCTTCCAGCGACAGTTCGCGGGACAGGATAACGCGGGTCAGGCCCATTTGTTTCCAGAACTTCACCGTTGCCCAGTTTACCGCGTTAGCCTGTACGGACAGATGAATATCCATATTAGGGAAGTGTTCACGTACCAGCATGATCAGGCCTGGATCGGACATAATCAGTGCATCCGGCCCCATTTCCACAACGGGTTTCAGGTCACGAATGAAGGTTTTGAGCTTGGCGTTATGCGGGGCAATGTTAACCACCACATAGAATTTTTTACCCAGTTCATGGGCCTCATTAATGCCGAGCTGCAGGTTTTCGTGATTGAATTCGTTGTTGCGCACACGCAGAGAGTAACGCGGTTGACCCGCATACACAGCATCTGCGCCATAGGCGAAAGCGTAACGCATATTTTTCAGCGTTCCCGCCGGGGAAAGGAGTTCCGGTTTAAACATAATTTTCTCGTTCTGATGACAGGTCAGACTCGCTTCACTGAATGAAGCGGTTGGGGGAGTGCCCCCATATTAAGGGCGGGCATTGTATCGCTGCGTGACGGGCAGGTAAAGTTATTGTGCCGGGTGGGCGTTTTGCCTTACCCGGCCTTGATTGACGTCTGGCAGATTAAGCAATCCGACAGGCATCGGCTTCCCAGCGATATCCTACGCCATAGACCGCGCGGATAAACGACTGCTCTGCATCCAGCGATTCCAGTTTGCGGCGCAGGTTCTTGATATGGCTGTCGATGGTGCGGTCGGTAACGACGCGGTAGTCATCGTAGAGATGGTTGAGCAATTGCTCGCGGGAGAACACTTTTCCCGGTTCATGCGACAGCGTTTTGAGTAAGCGAAATTCAGCGGGCGTCAGGTCGAGCATTTTTCCACGCCACGATGCCTGAAAACGGCCTTCATCGACGATCAGAGGACTTTCTGCATCCATCTGTTGCAACTCGCGCTGTGGTTTACAACGGCGCAGGATCGTTTTCACTCGTGCGACGACTTCCCGCGGGCTGTATGGTTTACAAATGTAGTCATCTGCACCGATCTCCAGCCCCAGCAGGCGGTCAATCTCTTCGATTTTGGCGGTCACCATCATAATCGGGACATCAGAGAAACGACGAATTTCCCGGCACAGAGTCAGACCGTCGGTACCTGGCAACATCAGATCTAACAAGATAAGATCGGGCTGCGTCTGGCGTACGTAAGGCAACACCTGATCGCCGTGATTGATGAGCGTAGGGGCATAGCTTGCCGCACGCAGGTAGTCGATGAGCAGTTGCCCCAGCTTGGGCTCGTCTTCCACGATCAGAATACGCGGCGTGTTTTCATCAATAGGTAACTCAGTCATACATCTCTCTGTAAGTCGCGTTCCAGCGGTAACTCTACTGTAATGCTAACCCCGCCAAAAGGCGAATGGGCGGCGCGGATCAGACCATTATGCGCCTGGACAATGTTGACGCAAATCGCCAGCCCCAGCCCGGAGCCTCCGCTGGCCCGGTTACGGGACCCTTCTGTGCGATAAAAGCGTTCGAACAGTTTCTGTAGCTGTTCGTCGCTAACGCCGGGGGTGGAATCGGCGAAGGTTAATAACACCATCCGCTCGCGCTGTTCGGCGCTGATACGCAGACCGCCCCCGCTGTCGGTGTAGCGTAGGCTGTTTTCCAGTAGGTTGTTAAACAGTTGCATCAGGCGATCCCTGTCGCCAAAGACCGTCATGCTGTCCGGGAGTGAAAGTTGGATCGTCAGTCCACGACTGGCGAAGCGTTCGCGAAACGCGCCGCTCGCCACTTCCAGCAGAGGGATCAGATCCAGCGAGGTTTTCTGGTAGGCCAACGCACCTTCATCAGACATAGAAAGCTGGTGGAGATCGTCTACCAGTTTGGTGAGCGTACCCACTTCGGCCTGCAATGAGGCTACCGAATCCGGGGTGAACTGACGTACACCATCCTGAATAGCTTCGAGTTCGCCGCGTAAAACTGCCAGCGGCGTGCGCAGTTCGTGAGAGATATCAGCCATAAAGTCCCGGCGCATCTGCTGGTTTTTTTCCAGCGTACTGGCGAGCTGGTTGAAATCCTGCGCCAGTTTGCCCAGTTCATCGGTACTGGTGGGGACCACGCGGGTGGTAAAATCGCCGGCAGCCAGTTTGTGTGTGCCTTCCACCAACCGCTTAACCGGGGCCAGCAGGCTGCGCGCAAGCGTAAACGTCGCCAGCGCGGCAAGGATCGTGGAGAGCGCCACGATAAGCCAACTGGATCGTCTTTGCTGCATGTCGAAATTGATATCCGTATTCCGCGTTAAACGTTCTACGGGCGAGGCGATCACGGCCCCCACTTCGCTGCCGTTAACGCGTATGGGATGGCGCATGCCGTCGCGAGGAACTGGACCGCGCGGGCCGACCAGCACCCGGGCACTTTGATCGACCACCCAAAATTGCGTACGCCAGCCGTGCGGCGGCATGCCGGGTCCCGGTTTATCATCGTCATTGTCGTGTTCAAAAGAGCGCAGGATCTGGAAAACAAAACGATCGTTATTGCGTAAGAATCGCCAGTTGCCGTGCTGCTCGTACTGCTCGCTTAACGCATCGCTGAGCATTTGCAGCCGCTGTTCGTTGCCGTGCTTGATATAGTCAATAAAACCACGTTCGAAGCTAATACGGACGGCCCAGTGCATGCTGATCAGCAACACAATGCAGGTGGCGAAAATAGCCAGAAAGAGTTTGCCGGTGATACCGGGCCGCCAGAACTTCATCAGGTGCTCCTTTTGCGCCGTGAAATCACCGCGTTGGTCTGCGTGTCGTTCGGCACGCGGGCAAAAATGATGGCTGGTAGTGCGATAAGAAACGCAATGCACAGCCAGGTGTACATAAAGACGGTATGCGTAGACGCGCTGTCGATGGCGATATGCTGCTGCCCGAACATGCCTAACAACAGACCGGCGATGGTTACCCCGATACTCATCGACAGTTGCATGATCATCGACAGCAGGCTGTTGCCGCTGCTTGCGAGTTCATCCGGCAGGTCTTTTAGCGTCAGCGTGTTCATTGAGGAGAAGCGGGTAGAATTGACCATTCCCTGTAAGAACAGTATGAACGGCAGGGCGTAATACCAACCGAGTAACGCGGTGCTCATCAGCAACAGGCTGACCATCGACAGGGCAAGCGTGGTGGTGACCAGTACGCGACGGTAGCCAAACCGGTTGACGACCTGAACCACGATGCGTTTCATTCCCATACTGCCCAGCACCATCGGGATCATCATCAATCCGGCATGAAATGGTGAAAAGCCCAATCCAATCTGCAGGAAAACCGGGGTCATGAACGGTAACATTCCGCTACCAATCCGCCCGGCAAAGCTGCCGAACAGGCCTAACGAGAAGGTGTGTGTACGAAACAGATGCAGGCTAAACAGTGCACGAGGGTTGTTGTGGGCATGTTTCAGATACAGCAGGATCGCCAGTACGCCACAGATTACCAGCGCTGCCAGCGTGATGTGGGAAATGCCGGTTCCCTTACTACCATCGAGCGCTAACGTGAGTACCGCCATGCCGACAGCCAGCATTATGAATCCAGAAAGATCGAAACGACGAGTTTGCATGGTGTAGTTGGGCATCAGCATTAGCGTCGCTATTGCCCCGACAATGCCAACCGGAATGTTAATCAGAAATATCCAGTGCCAGGAGGCATATTCCACCAGAATACCACCTAATGCCGGGCCCAGAAGAGGGCCAATCTGACCGGGCAAGGTGACGAATGTCATTGCCGCCATGTATTGCTCACGTGGGACGATTTTCATCACCGTCAACCTGCCGACGGGCACCATCATCGCGCCGCCTACACCTTGTAAAACGCGAGCCATCACCAGTTCATTCAGCGTTCCTGACCAGGCACAAAAAAGCGATCCCAGCGTAAACAGAATGATCGCGGTGAAGAATATATTGCGCACACCGATTTTATCGGCCAGCCAACCGCTGGCAGGGAGCATTACGGCGACGGTAAGTACATACGACACAATGACCATGTGCATATGCAGTGGGCTTTCCCCGAGGCTTTTGGCCATCGAGGGAAGCGCGGTGTTGACGATGGTGGTATCCAGCGACTGCATGAAAAAGCCAAATGCCACAATCCAAAGTTGCCAGCGGGTGCTGTCGGGAAGTTCTGTCATAACTCTGCTACCGGTTTGCTGTTTTTACGCGAAAAACGCAGACGCAGACGGTCGAAAAAGAGATAGACCACCGGAGTGGTGTACAGCGTCAGTAGCTGACTGACAACCAGCCCGCCAACAATGGTTATCCCCAATGGTTGACGCAGTTCAGAGCCGTCACCTGCGGATAATACCAGCGGCAGCGCACCAAACAGGGCCGCCAGCGTGGTCATCATTATTGGGCGAAAGCGCAGCAGGCAGGCCTGGAAAATCGCTTCTTCGGGCTGCAACTTGCCATTTCTCTGCGCTTCCAGCGCAAAATCGACCATCATGATGGCGTTTTTCTTCACAATGCCAATTAATAGCATGATCCCTATCAGGGCGATTAGGCTGAACGGGGCATTGAACAGCTCCAGCGCCAGTAAGGCCCCAACGCCAGCAGAAGGCAGCGTGGAGAGAATAGTCAGCGGGTGAACATAGCTTTCATACAGCATACCCAGCACGATATAGACGGTGGCGATGGCGGCGATAATCAGGATCACCTGTGAGTTCATGGTGTCCTGAAATACCTGTGCGGTACCCGCAAAGCTACCGCGTACCGTCGACGGTACTCCAAGCTGGGTCATGGTTCGGTTGATGGCCTCCGTTGCTTCAGAGAGTGAAGAACCGGTCGGCAGGTTAAATGATACGGTTGAGGCGGCAGACAACCCCTGGTGATTCACCGATAGCGGCGCATTTGCCGGTTGCCATTTGGCAAAGTACGACAACGGTATTGCTTTGCCATCGCTGTTAATGACGAACATTTTGTCCAGGGCGCTGATATCCTGGGTGTAGCGTGGGTCGACTTCCATCACCACTTTGTACTGGTTCATCGGCTGATAGATGGTTGAAATTTGCCGCTGACCAAAGGCGTTATTCAGCAGGCTGTTGGCAGCTTCAACGTCGATTCCCAGACGTGACATGGTGTCACGATCGTAGGTCAGATTCATTTCTGCGCCGTTGTCCTGCTGATCGGAGTTAACGTCCGCCAACTGGGGCAGGGCGGCCAGCGCCTTACGAATTTTCGGTTCCCATTCGCGTAGTGCGGCGAGGTCATCTGACAACAGAGTGTATTGGTAGCTGGCATTAGCTTGACGACCGCCGAC
Organism: Citrobacter sp. Igbk 17; assembly: GCF_028069775.1. Lineage (NCBI taxonomy): Bacteria > Pseudomonadati > Pseudomonadota > Gammaproteobacteria > Enterobacterales > Enterobacteriaceae > Citrobacter > Citrobacter sp. Igbk 17. The sequence continues at coordinate 62,051 of NZ_JANEWI010000015.1, forward strand.
GCGAATATCCTGCACCGCCATCAGAAACAGGTTTGCGCCGGGTTCTTTGGCAAGCTTCACACGCAGGCGGTCGATCACCTGTTGCGCTGTTTCGTGACGTTCTCCACGTGGCTTCAGGGTGATAAACATCATCCCACTGTTGACGCGTGAGCCGCCGGTAAACCCGGTGACGTTATTCACCGCAGGATCGTCGCGGATGATCTTCATAAAGTCCTGCAGTTTGCCCCGCATCGCCTGAAACGAAATGCTCTGATCGGCTTGGATCCCGCCCATGAGCACGCCAGTATCCTGCTCCGGGAAGAAGGTTTTGGGGATTGAAATATAGAGCCAGACGTTCAGGGCAATGGTTGCGAGTAGCACCACGCCCACCATGCGTGTGTGGCGCAGCACCCACTTCAGCGAGGTGGCGTAGCTTTGTTGTAATGCCACCAGTACACGGCCAAATCCCCGCTTACGCGATTGTTCGCGTGGCGTGCTGGATTTGAGCATCCAGCCACACATCATCGGCGTCAACGTCAGCGATACCAGCAGTGAAATACCGATAGCCACCGACAGGGTGACGGCAAACTCGCGTAACAGACGACCTGGCAGCCCGCCCATTAACAGCAGTGGCAGAAACACCGCCACCAGCGACAGGCTCATGGAGAGAACCGTGAAACCCACCTCGCGCGTGCCCTGTAGCGCCGCCTGTAACGGTTTCATTCCTGCTTCGAGGTGGCGTGCAATGTTCTCCAGTACCACAATGGCATCATCGACGACAAAACCCGTCGCGATGGTTAGGGCCATTAACGACAGGTTGTTGAGGCTAAATCCACACAGATACATCGCGGCAAACGTACCAATCAGCGAGACCGGAACCGCAACGGCGGGGATCAGGGTGGCACGCCCGGAGCGCAGGAAGACAAACACCACCAGGATAACCAACGCGACGGAGATAATCAGCGTTTGTTCTACTTCAGCCAGCGAGGCGCGGATAGTGGGTGAACGATCCTGGGCGATTTGTAGATCGATAGCGGCAGGAACCAGGTTTTGTAACTCCGGTAGTTTGGCGCGAATGCTGTCGACCGTCTGAATAATATTGGCTTCCGGCAGTTTGCGGATCATCAACAGAATGGCCGGTTTGGCATTGGTCATCCCCGCATTGCGTACGTCCTGCACTGAATCACTGACAGATGCAACATCCCCCAGTCGCACAGCTGCACCGTTGTTATAGTGGATGATAACTGGCTTATATTCCGCCGCGGTTTTTAGCTCATCGTTGGTTTGTACCTGCCAGCGATGGGTTTTATCTTCGATAGCACCCTGTGGTTTACGCACGTTGGCGTTATCGATAGCGCTACGCACCGCGTCCAGCGATACACCCTGGTTAAACAGCGCCTGCGGATTAAGCCCCACACGCACGGCGGGAAGAGAGCTTCCTCCGACATCCACATCACCGACGCCGTTGATTTGTGCGATGGTCTGCGCCAGTTGCGTCGATGCGAAATCGTATAATTCACCTTGCGAGTACGTGTCCGATGTTAGCGTCAGGATCATGATCGGGGCATCTGAAGGGTTGGCCTTCCGATACGTCGGGCGGCTGGGCATCCCGCTGGGCAGCAGGCTTTGCGCTGCGTTAATGGCGGCCTGTACGTCCCGTGCTGCACCGTTGATGTCGCGGTCAAATTTAAATTCGAGAATAATGCGCGTGCTACCAAGCGAACTGCTTGATGTCATCTCATTTACGCCCGCGATCCGCCCAAGCGAGCGTTCCAGTGGGGTTGCTACGGATGACGCCATTGTTTCGGGTGATGCTCCCGGTAGTGATGCACTGACCATGATTACCGGGAAATCAACCTGCGGCAGGGGGGCCACTGGCAACAGGCGAAAGCCAAGAATCCCGCACAGGGTAATCGCCACCGAAATAAGAATGGTCGCGACCGGGCGATGGATGAAAAGCGCAAAAAATTTCATTTACGCGTCCTCTTCCTGACGCGGGAAGCGGTTTTTCACATACAGCGACAGTCGGTCAAATAGCAGGTAAATCACCGGTGTGGTAAACAACGTCAGGACCTGGCTGACCAGCAGACCGCCAACCATGCCAATACCTAATGGACGGCGTAACTCTGCACCTACACCGGTGCTTAGCATCAGTGGCAACGCCCCCAGTAGCGCTGCCAACGTGGTCATCAGGATAGGGCGAAAACGCAGCAGACAGGCCTGGAAAATGGCATCGCGGGGCGACATTCCCTGCTCACGTTCCGCGGCAAGGGCAAAGTCGATCATCATGATGGCGTTTTTCTTCACGATCCCGATGAGCAAAATAATGCCGATGATCGCGATCACGTCCAGTTCGCTGCCGGCAATCATGAGCGCCAGCAACGCCCCGACACCTGCAGTGGGAAGTGTAGAGAGAATCGTAATCGGGTGAATAAAGCTTTCGTACAATACGCCGAGCACGATATACATCGCGACCACTGCCGCCACAATCAGCCAGATGGTGTTGCCCAGAGCAGCCTGGAAGGCCAGCGTACTGCCCTGGAACTGAGTGGTGATATTTGCGGGCAGGTTAAGTGTTTTTTCGGCATCCTGAATCGCCTGTACCGCATCGCCCAACGACTGGTTATCTGGCACATTGAACGAGATAGTCGTCACCGGGAATTGATCGAGATGGTTAATCGATAGCGGGGCAAAACGCTGCTCAATGCTGGCGATAGCGCTGAGCGGTACGATCCCGCCATCGCTACTGGTCAGACGAATGGTATCCAGTGCTGCAAGTCCAGGTGTGCTGTCAGTGTTATGCTCTAACACCACGCGATACTGGTTTGCCTGCGTGTAGATAGTCGAAATTAAACGCTGTCCGAAGGCGTTATACAGGGCGTTATCGACATCCGCCATACTGATCCCTAAACGGCTGGCGCTGTCACGATTGACGTTCACATACGCGACCAACCCTTGATCCTGCCAGTCGCTGCTAACATCAGACAATTGTGGTAACTGCTGCAGTTTTTCAAGTAGCTGTGGGACCCACGCGCTGAGGGCGTCAAGAGAGTTAGCTTGTAACGTAAACTGGTATTGCGTTCGGCTGACCTGGGTATCAATCGTCAGATCCTGCGTGGGTTGTAGATAAAGGTCAACGCCAGGGACTCTGTCTACCTCATCCTGCAATCGGGCGATCACCTTCTGAACGCGATCGTCGCGCTCATCCAACGGTTTAAGATTAATTTGCAGACGAGCACTGTTCAGCGCGGGGTTAGTGCCGTCAACACCCACGAAGGCCGTCAGGTTTTCTACCGCAGGATCGTTAAGGATCACATCGGAAACCTGGCGTTGACGCTGGGCCATGCTGGAAAATGAACTGGATTGCGGAGCCTGCAGCGTACCCTGAATAATGCCGTTATCCTGAATCGGGAAGAAACCTTTTGGGATAAACACCCACAGCATGACGCTCAGGGCCAACGTACCGAGGGCTACGCTAAGCGTCAACCACGGGTGGTTAAGTACTTTTGCCAGCCAGTGGCCGTATCCGGCAATCACCCGATCGAACATTTTTTCTGAGGCGCGGGAGAAGCGGTTTTGCTTACGCAATGACGCCTGACTGAGCATGCGCGCGCACATCATCGGTGTAAGGGTGAGCGATACGACGGCGGAAATCAGAATCGCCACTGCCAGCGTAACGGCGAATTCACGGAACAAGCGCCCGACGATATCGCCCATGAATAGCAGTGGGATCAATACCGCAATCAATGAAAACGTCAGGGAGATGATGGTGAAACCAATCTCGCCCGCACCTTTCAGGGCAGCGGTCAGTGGTTTTTCCCCTTTTTCGATATAGCGCGAAATATTCTCGATAACCACAATGGCATCATCCACCACAAAACCCGTGGCGATGGTCAGCGCCATCAACGTCAGGTTGTTGATGGAGAAATCAAGAAAGACCATTACCGCGAAGGTACCGATCAGCGATAGCGGAACGGCAACTGCAGGAATGATGGTGGCAGGAATATTGCGCAGAAACAGGTAGATAATCATGACGACCAATGCAATTGCCAGCATCAGTTCGAACTGAGTGTCGGCAACGGAAGCGCGAATATTGGTCGTACGATCCGAAAGTACAGTTACCTTCACCGATTTCGGCAGGCTTTCCGTCAGTTGCGGCAGCATTTGCCGAATACTGTCCGCCGTGGAGATAATATTTGCGCCTGGTTGACGCTGTACGTTCATCACGATGGCTTGTTGTTTGTTGGCCCATGCCCCAAGCCAGCTGTTTTCTGCACCTTGTTCGACGGTGGCGACATCACCCAGTCGTACTGGTGCACCATTTTTATAGGCAACGATTAACTGGCGATACTCATCGGCAGACTGCATCTGGTCATTAGCGGAAAGTGTAACGGCGCGCGTTGGCCCATCAAGACTCCCTTTGGCGGAATTGACGTTGGCGCCGGTAATCGCCGTGCGGATGGTTTCGCTGGTCAGGCCGAGCGCTGCAATCGCCTGTGCATTAAGTTTCACGCGGACCGCAGGACGCTGGCCGCCAGAAAGTGTCACCAGGCCAACACCAGATACCTGGGAGATTTTCTGCGCGACGCGGGTTTCCACCATATCTTCCACTTGCGTCATCGGCATGGCGCTCGAGGTGACGGCCAGCGTCATGATTGGCGGATCCGCTGGATTAACTTTGCTGTAAACCGGTGGGTTAGGCAGGTCACTCGGTAATAAGTTGGTGGCGGCATTGATGGCGGCCTGAACTTCCTGCTCAGCAACATCCAGTGGCAGGGTCAGTTGAAACTGCAACGTGACGACCGATGCACCACCGGAACTTTGGGAGGACATTTGTTTCAGGCCGGACATCTGCCCGAACTGGCGTTCAAGCGGAGCGGTAACCGCCGACGTCATGACATCCGGGCTGGCTCCGGGATAGAGCGTTATGACCTGAATGGTGGGGTAATCCACTTCCGGTAATGCCGCAATGGGCAGAAAACGGTAGCCGATGATACCGGCAAGCAGAATCGCGACCATCAGCAACGTGGTGGCGACGGGGCGCAGAATAAACAGGCGGGACGGGCCGCCTGTATTGCCGGGAGGTAACACCTGCATCAGGAGCTCGCTCCTTTTTTGCCATAGCCGCGCGGTGCGGCTTTGTCGTCGCTAGCGGTGGCGGCGTGAGCCTCCACGACCTCGACTTTAGCCCCTTCCGTCAGACGATCAATCCCGTCGGTGACGACGCGATCGCCCGCGGACAGCCCGGCGGAGATAACGACGTTCTGACTGTCCTGAATTCCCGGTTTAACCAAATGTTTGCTGACTTTGTTGTCGCTGTTCAGCACCCAGACAAAGTGGCCTTCGTTACCCATTTGTAGTGCGGCAGTCGGGATCACGACGGCATTTTGTTCGGTATCGACGAGCATGCGAGCGTTAACAAACTGATTCGGGAACAAGGCATCGTCCTGGTTGTTAAAGCGGGCCTTTGCTTTGATGGTGCCGGTGGTGGCGTCAATCTGGTTGTCGAGGCTCAGCAGCACACCTTCGCTCAGTTTTTTCGAGTTGGTACGGTCCCAGGCCTCAACTTTCAGTGGCGTCCCCGATTGCTGAGCCTGTACGACGGTCGCGATATCGTTCTCTGGCAGAGTGAAAACCAGATCAATAGGATGGGTTTGTGTAATGACGACAATCCCGGTGGTATCGCTGCTGGATATCTGGTTACCCACATCCACAAGCTTCAGGCCCACCCGACCATCAACAGGAGCCGTTATCCGGCTCCAGTCGAGTTGTAATTGCGCGCTGGCTACGCTGGCTTCATCGGCTTTTATCGTCCCTTGTGTTTCGTTGACCAGCGCCTGTTGTGCATCCAGTTCCTGACGAGAGACCAGATTCGTTTTGACCAATTGCTGATAGCGGGCGAGGTCGCGACGAGCATTGGCTAGCGTGGCTTTATCTTTCGCTAGCTGTCCCTGCGCCTGAGCCAACGCAACGTTAAACTGGCTCGGGTCGATCTCGGCCAGCAGATCGCCGGCTTTCACCTGTTGCCCTTCCTGAAAGTGTATGGCGATGAGTTGGCCGTCCACGCGGCTGCGTACCGTCGCGGTGTTCGCGGCAGTAATGGTACCCAGCCCGGTCAGATAGCGTGGAACCGCTTGTTCGACTGCCGTAGCCGCCTGAACCGGAGCCAACGGACCGGAACGCATTCCTCGCCGTCCCGTTGCCGGAGCGGGTTGTGTCTGACGGGTCGCGCCGGGCACTGTTCCCTGAGGTTCGCTGCGACTTTGCCAGAACCAGAAGGCGGCGATGGCGGCCACGACGATCACGATTACTATCACCCAGCGGGATTTGTTACGGCCTTTCATTGTTATGAGTTTCTCATCCTGAAACGTTTCGCGGAATGATACTAGTTTAGCCAGTGAACAAGGGAGAAAAATGGAGGAATTATGAAACACTGTCGGGATTCGTCTGAATGACGGCGCGGCTTTGCGAGGCATTACGCAACAATCAGCAGCGAAAATCGCCAATGCGAAATAGTGTGTCAGAGTGTGGTCAAGGCAATAAGGAAGTAAGCCAGAGATTTCAGCGGGACGCTGGAACGGGAAAACCCCTCCCGAGGAAGGGGCCAAAAAAAGGAAAGGGTTATGATGAAGCAGGTCATCATACTGGTGATACTCTTAGTCATTAGCTTACCGGCTTACTAAGACACCAGGGGGAGGGTAAACCTCCCTAACCCTCACTCCTGAAAGTAATCCACAGTAACGATGATGTCAATACGTACGCTTTTCAGCCTGCGAGCGACTTAGCGGAAAACCACTTCCGCCCAGCGAGCCAGCCCTGCGGTGACAGAGCCAAAGTCATCGCCACCGGCGATAGGGATCCCCGGAAGCTGTTCAGCAAGGGCTTTTTTGATCAGCGGTGAACGGGCGCTACCGCCGGTCAGATAAATGACATCCGGTTTTTCCTGCGCGTTATCCAGCGCTAACTGAACCTGCTCAAGAATACGAGCCAGCGGTTGATTTAACGCCGCTTCCAGTCCTTGCTGGCTGATAGCGGTGGCCAGCGCATCGCTGATAAATGGCAGTGCCGCGGTAACGTTTGTCTGGTCAGAAAGCGCAATTTTGCTCTCTTCTGCGCTGCGTACCAGGCGATAACTCAGGCGTTCACGCCAGACTTTAAGCAGCAGCGCCACTTTGTCTGCTTCACGTGCATCGCGGATCAGATCGTTGAGTAAACGTCCGTTGGCGGTGCTGTAGAAATCACTTTGTGCCGGAACATCGTTGATCGCGACCGCGTTCCACCAGGGTAAAATCGGCAATGCGATGCCTTTTTCCGTTTCGCCGCCCATACCCAGCAGTGGCATCAGATGTTTAAAGGCTAACGCAATATCCAGATCGTTACCGCCCACGCGGCAACCGCTGTGTCCCAGCAGGCTGTTTTCGCGATCGGCGCGCTGATGCCATTGCGGTCCCATTAGCAGTAGCGAACAGTCAGTGGTACCACCGCCGATATCCACCACCAATACGCGTTTTTCTTCCTGCAAGGTTGCTTCAAAATCCAGACCCGCGGCTACCGGTTCGTACTGAAAAACAACATCCTGAAAACCAGCACGCTTTGCCGCACGCGCAAGGATACCCTGCGCCTGGGCGTTGGCATCATCACCGCCTAACCCCTGGAAGTTGATCGGGCGACCGATAACGGCCTGGGTGATTGCTTCCGGTAGCTGGTTTTGCGCCTGATTGCGAATATGCAGCATCATCGCGCAGACCAAATCCTCAAATAGCGCAACCTGCTGCGGCTTCAGGCCGCTGGCACCCAGGAATGATTTTGGCGATTTAACAAAGTAAACCTCTTCCGGGTCGTCAATGTATTGCGCCAGTGACGCCAGACCAAACTGCACGCTATTGGCGCTAACATCGATGTCTTCATCGCGGTTAAAACGCATCGCACGACTCAGTAGCGCCTGTGTTTCGGCATCCGTCGTGGGGACATCATGATGGCGATACAACCATTCGCTCACCGCTTCACGCGTAGGCGCACAAAGCATTGAGGGCAGTAGCGTGCTGTTATTTTCCATTTTGAGCAAGTGTGGCTGCCCGTCACGCATTACGGCTACTGAACAGTTTGCCGTACCGTAGTCAAAACCAATAAACACCGTAGAAATCCCCATGCCAGTGAAGAAGGGGCGTGACTTTAGCGAAATGTTGCCGCCCCGACAACTGGAATATGAAAGCAAGGCGTATCGATTGAATACCGTTTATGCTGTAGGTTTAACTAAAAAGGACACCTGAATGTTAACACTGAGCTGGCAGCCGCCTTATGACTGGTCCTGGATGCTAGGGTTTCTTGCCGCCCGTGCGGTGGAGGGTGTCGAAACCGTCGGGGAGTTGTATTACGCCAGGAGCCTGGCAATCGGTGAGTATCGCGGGCTGGTGAGGGTAGTGCCTGACCTGAAGACACACCAGCTTCAGGTCAGGTTAAGTCCAGGTTTACAGCCCGTTGCGCCAGAATGCCTGGCTAAAATTGAGCGGTTGTTCGATCTTGGCTGCTGTCCACAGCATATTGTTAACGCTCTGGGCAGCCTGGGCGCAGCGCGTCCTGGCTTGCGGCTACCCGGCTCTGTCGATGCTTTTGAACAAGGTGTGAGGGCGATATTAGGCCAGTTAGTGAGCGTTGCCATGGCGGCAAAACTGACCGCGAAAGTTGTACGCGCCTACGGTGACAGGCTTGATGACGCGCCTGAGTATGTGTGTTTTCCCACACCACAAGCGCTGGCTGCTGCTGATCCTTTGCACCTGAAAGCCTTAGGGATGCCGCTCAAACGCGCCGAAGCGCTCATTCATCTGGCACGAGCAACGCTTACCGGAAGGCTTGCATCGGTTGCACCAGCCGATATTGAGCAAGGCGTAAAGTACCTACAAACGTTTCCCGGTATAGGGCGCTGGACTGCCAATTATTTCGCGCTACGCGGTTGGCAGGCGAAAGATGTTTTTCTCCCTGACGATTATTTGATTAAACAACGCTTTCCGGGCATGACGCCAGCCCAGATCCGGCGTTATGCCGAGCGCTGGAAGCCGTGGCGCTCCTATGCGTTATTGCATATCTGGTATACGGAAGGGTGGCAGCCGTCAGTTGATAGCGAAGTTGCTGGTATTGAGTAGCAGATCCAACGGCTGAGCATCAGCAATGATGTCGCCGTAGATCATATCGATACCGATACCAGAAAGTGCGTCCATAATCAGCGGCATTTGCACGGGGCCGGCGATCGTTTTGATATCCAGACGCTGTGCATGGCCCTGGATAATAGAAACCCACATTTCATCCATCAGGTTGCCGTGAACACTGGCGCTGATATCACTATCGAGTAACAGGTAATCGACGGTGTGAAACTTCAGGTTTTCAAAGATCTCTAAGTCGCGCCCAACCTGGCTTAAAATAATCCGACAACCCGCGTGACGAAGCCGCTGAATGGCCGATAGGCTCAGAGCTGGATGCGATTTCATCACTCCGGCTGGAATGGTCAGGTGTAATAATCGTGGTGGTAGCGGGCTACGTTGCAACTGTTCTAGCAGTTCATCCACAAGTTCGGTACTCAACAGTCCGGCGGCAGAAAGGGGAAGGGCAATACTGAGTCCCTTACTGGCAATCGCCGTCGCTGCATGCTGGAAAAATTCGTTAAAAACCCGGCGGTCAAGCGAATGATTAAGCGCAGGGTCAACAAGTCCGGTACGGAAGATATGCTCTTCGATAACATCACCGTCCTCTGTTCCCAGACGCAGTGAGAGTAGCCAGAAGCTGAATGTCTCAGGAATGCGTGGAGAGGCCACACCCCGGGCGATCATGAGCATCGGGTTGTGCGCAATAATGTGCTTCTGTTCATCAAACGATAGCAGTTCCCGTGAGGTGTGCGTCTGACTTTGCTGAGGCTCATACACGCAGACCCGGCCACGTCCGCTGTTTTTGGCGGCATAGCAGGCGATATCCGCCTGGGACATGACCTCAGTCGCGACATGATTTTTCTCATCGATTAGCGTAATACCCGCACTGGCGCCTATGCGGTGCAGACGGCCGTCCCACATGAACTGATACTCGTTGATGGCGCTGATAATACGGCCAGAGATAAAGCGTGCGCTTTCGATGTTGCAATCTGGCAGCAACAGGCCGAATTCATCGCCACCGAGACGCGCCAGTACATCGCTGGTACGTAGCATGCTGAGCATCAGAGAAGCCAGTTCGCGCAGCAAGGCATCGCCTGCAGCATGGCCCGCGCTATCGTTCACGGCTTTAAACCGATCCAGATCGATAAAGACCAGAACATGACGTTGATGCGTATCGTGTACGGCTTGCAGCAATTGTTTCAGATGGTTTTCAAAGCTGACCCGGTTAGCAAGATGGGTGAGATCATCGTGCGACGCGCTGTAGCTCAGCTGGCGTAACATCTTACGCGACTCGGTGACATCCTGAATGACCAGTACGGAGCCAATGCTGCCGCCGTCAAGGGTACTGAGTGGCGTAATGCTGTACTGAATGTCGTAACTGCTGCCGTTACGGCAATGCAGAACCACCTCCTGCTCTATGGCAGTACGCGACATATCGGCACTGTAGATGTTTTCCATCAACGGGCCGTTATCGCCAAAGGTAATACGCAGCACTGTCAGTAACGGAATACCTATTGCGTCGTCCTGCTGCCAGCCGCTCATCTTCTCGGCAACCGGGTTCATAAAGGTCACGTTCATGTCGACATCAATACAAATCACCGCTTCGCCGATCGAGTCCAGCGTGATGTGCAGGCGCTCTTTTTCCTGGTACAACGCTTCGTTGAGTTGCTTCACTTCGGTCATATCCAAATTGATGCCGAGTAAGCGTTCAACTTCTCCGTCTTTATTCAGTACCCGGTTAGCCAACGAGCGGATGTGTCGCACGCCGTCACGTACTGCAATACGAAATTCGAGCTTAAAGGGAATTCGTGCGGCCAGAGAGTCGCGAATCACATTTTCAGCATGCTCGCGATCTTCTGGTACGACGCACTCGTACCAGACTTGCCAACTGGGTTTGATATGCGGCGGGACTTCATAGAGATCGAACATGCGCTTATCCCAACTGATCACATCGGGTTGCAGTTCCCACTCCCAGATACCGATACCGCCCGCTTCGTTGGCGAGGGTGATGCGCTCCATCAGCCGCTTATTCATCCACTCGGTGTGTTTCAGGTCGTTTATGTCTTCGACCTGAGCAATAAAGTAGAGCGGGGTGTTGTCGCTGTGGCGTACCAGCGAAACGGCCAGCAATGCCCAGACGACTTCGCCTGCGCGCGTGTAATAGCGCTTTTCCATGGAGTAGCTATTGATTTCACCACGGGCCAACATGCCGAGTTGTTCGAGGTCGTTATTCAGATCTTCTGGCCAGGTGAGTTGCTGGAAGGTCAGCGCTCTCAGTTCATCCTGACTGTAGCCAAGAAACTGACACAGCGCCTTGTTTGCCTGTAACCACTGCCCTTCGGTACCGACCAGCGCCATGCCAATCGCGGAATATTCCATTGCATTACGAAAACGCGATTCGCTTTCAGAAATGTGTTTTCGCTCGGCCCGAAATGCGTACATCACCATAGTCATCATGTTGGCTGGCAACAGAATCATCAAAAACGGCAGCCACGGAATACTGGTCATCACATTCGTTTTTGGGGCGTAGAGCAGCGATGGGTTGGCAGCCAGCATCAGAGAGACCATCATGACGGTACTGAGGAAAATTAAAAATGCTTCCATACGCGGCAAACGGACGGCGCTCCACATCAGCAACACAATGACGCAGGTAAACGGCCACGGCACGTACATCATGGAGAGCCAACTGAACGTTAAAGTGATGAGCAGCGTGATGAGGGTCTCAAGCAGTAAACGTGGATCGCGGTGGCGCAGCAGATAATGAGGCTTGAATAACAGACCCAATGGCACCAACGCCAGCGCGCCGATGGATTCGGAAAGCACCCAAATGAGAAACGTATTTAACGAGGTTCCCTCTGGGAGCAGTAGCCACATCAGTACACCACCTAACAGCGGTGGAATGACGGCGCTACCCAACGCCAATCGCGCCCAGTCATTCAGATTCTGTAAGGGATTGTACCAGGGTAGCAGCTTGCGCAACAACATCGCGCCGGCGACCGCTTCAATAATGTTGATGGTCGTATAAGTGTAGTTAAGCGAACCTCCAGGAAAAAACAGCAAAGACGCGCCGATACTGCCGAATGAGCATGCCAGCGCTATCCCAGGCCACATTTTCCCCGCATGGCGGTAAAACGCCACCATCATAATTGAGGTTGGAAACCAAAGCGGTGCCAGTTGAGTACCGAAACGCGACAGTTCCAGCGAGAATAGCGTAAAGATAAATGCTACCAGACCTAAACTGGCCAGGCGCAGCAGAGGATGGGGTAGGGTAACTAAAACATGTTGGAATTGTTTACTCATTACCACTTTACCCAAATAGCCGATGTCGGCCAGCAGAGTTACCAGCCGCATCACGTTTAATCTTCGTTTATGCTAGTACAAATAATTTACAATTTATACGCCAGTTGCTCATAAATTAACACGCTCAAGCCATTAATTCCTAAGGCGGGTGAATAAAACTTGAGCCTGCTTTAAAATTAACCGTTTTAATTTGCGACAGGGAAAGCATTGGTGCAGCCTGGGCTGGCATCGCGCTGCTGAAATCCCTATAATTGCCGCGTTTGGCGTTTCGACGCCGCCCTTCCTTACATCCAGGTTAATCAGGTCGCTAAATTTATGACTGATCAGTCCCATCAGTGCGTCATTATCGGCATTGCCGGCGCATCGGCTTCCGGCAAGAGTCTTATTGCCAGTACTCTTTATCGCGAATTGCGTGAACAAGTCGGTGACGAACATATTGGCGTTATTCCCGAAGACAGCTATTACAAAGATCAAAGCCATCTGTCGATGGAAGAACGCGTAAAAACGAACTACGACCATCCAAATGCGATGGATCACAGTTTGCTGTTTCAGCATCTGCAAACACTTAAACGTGGTTCCGCCATTGAATTGCCCGTTTATAGCTATGTTGAACACACGCGCACACAAGAAACTATTCATATTGAACCCAAGAAAGTCATTATTCTGGAAGGCATTTTGTTGCTGACGGATGCGCGTTTGCGTGATGAAATGAACTTCTCTATTTTTGTTGATACGCCGTTGGATATTTGCCTGATGCGCCGTATCAAGCGGGATGTGAATGAACGTGGTCGTTCAATGGATTCGGTGATGGCGCAATACCAAAAAACCGTACGTCCGATGTTCCTGCAATTTATTGAGCCTTCAAAACAATACGCCGATATCATCGTGCCTCGCGGGGGTAAAAATCGCATTGCTATCGATATTCTGAAGGCGAAAATCAGTCAGTTCTTTGAATAAGTTCAGCGAATTGTGTACCGTTCAGTGATAACCTGGTTCACCCTTAACGCGCCTGGCATTAAGGGGTTGAAGCACGAAAGGAGAAAGTGCCATGCGTTTATGTGACCGAGATATTGAAGCCTGGTTGGATGAAGGTCGTCTGTCGATCAATCCACGTCCTCCTGTCGAGCGTATCAACGGCGCAACGGTAGATGTGCGTCTTGGAAACAAATTTCGTACGTTCCGCGGTCATACGGCGGCGTATATTGATTTGAGCGGGCCGAAGGATGAGGTCAGCGCTGCGCTTGACCGCGTAATGAGTGATGAAATTGTCCTCAAAGACGGTGAAGCGTTTTTCCTGCACCCGGGTGAATTAGCGCTGGCGGTAACGTTCGAATCCGTAACGCTGCCTTCCGACCTTGTTGGCTGGTTAGACGGCCGTTCTTCGCTGGCACGTCTGGGCCTGATGGTACACGTTACGGCACACCGTATTGATCCGGGTTGGTCGGGCTGCATCGTGCTGGAATTTTACAACTCAGGAAAATTACCGTTGGCGCTGCGCCCCGGTATGCCGATTGGTGCACTGAGCTTCGAACCGCTTTCCGGCCCGGCAGCGCGACCTTACAACCGTCGCCAGGATGCGAAGTATCGCGATCAGCAGGGCGCGGTAGCCAGCCGGATCGATAAAGACTGAGTGTTTTTCAGTCCATTGGGGATAGCATGAGACGATTTCTGACGACGCTGATGATTCTTCTGGTCGTGCTGGTGGCCGGTTTCTCTGCGTTAGTATTGTTGGTGAATCCGAACGATTTCCGCGCATACATGGTGAAGCAAGTTGCTGCGCGTAGCGGATATCAACTGCAGTTGGATGGTCCTCTGCGCTGGCACGTATGGCCCCAGTTGAGCATTCTCTCCGGGCGCATGGTGCTAACGGCCGAAGGTGCCAGCGAACCTCTGGTTCGTGCCGACAATATGCGTCTGGACGTCGCCTTGTGGCCGTTGTTGAGCCACCAACTCAGCGTAAAGCAAGTCATGCTCAAAGGCGCGGTGATTCAACTTATACCTGAAACCGAGGCTGTGCGCGGAGTCGATGCCCCTGTTGCGCCAAAAGATAATACACTGCCGGATCTGGCAGAAGATCGTGGATGGTCGTTCGATATCGCTCGCCTGCGCGTGGCTGACAGCGTTCTGGTATTCCAGCATGAAGACGATGAACAGATAACGGTTCGTGATATTCACCTGAATATGGAACAGGATGCCCAGCATCGCGGAACGTTCGATTTCACCGGTCGCGTTAACCGCGACCAGCGCGACCTGACGTTGTCCATCAGCGGTGCTGTCGATGCGTCTGACTATCCGCATGATTTAGTCGCTAACATTGAGCAGCTAAGCTGGCAGTTACAGGGCGCTGACTTGCCGCCGCAGGGGATCCGCGGCCAGGGTCAGCTTCAGGCTCGGTGGCAGGAAGAGAAAAAACAGCTCAACTTTACGCAGATTCACTTAACGGCGAATGACAGTTCACTCGCCGGGCAAGCTCAGGTAACGCTGGCGGAGAAACCTGCATGGGACGTCGATCTGAAATTCGGCCAGCTCAACCTGGATAACCTGATCGTACAGCATGACGCTCTGGCGGCGACAGATACCGGGGCACAGCAGAGTCAGAGCCAGTCTACACTGGCGCGGCCGGTTATTGCCTCGCAGGTTGATGCCGTCTCTTATCAGGGGCTGCAAGGATTTTCCGCCAATATTGCACTACAGGCGGATAAAGTTCTCTGGCGGAAAATGGCATTTGATAATGTTTCTGCAAAAATCGTCAACCAGGCTGGCTTGCTGAATATCAATGAGTTACAGGGGAAAAGTGACGGTGGGTTGATCTCGCTTCCTGGCTCGCTGGATGCCAGAAAAGGCTCTCCACGGGCAGTCTTTCACCCACGGCTGGAAGGCGTAGAAATCGGCACTATCCTGAAAGCCTTTGACTATCCGATTGCCCTTACTGGCAAGCTGTCACTGACTGGCGATTTTTCGGGCTCTGACATTGATGCGCAGGCATTTCGTCACAGCTGGCAAGGACAGGCCAATGTTGAGATGAGCGGCACGCGTATGGAAGGCATGAACTTCCAGCAACTGGTGCAACAGGCGGTTGAACGTAGCGGCGGCAGTGCAAGTTCACAACAGGATTTGGATAATGCGACGCGGCTGGATCGCTTTGTGACCGATCTGACGCTGGATAACGGCAAGGTTACGCTGGATAACATGGAAGGGCAGTCCGCCATGCTGGCGCTTTCGGGTAAGGGCACGTTAGATCTGGTTGAGCAAAATTGTGATACTCAGTTTAACGTACGTGTGCTGGGCGGATGGAATGGGGAAAGCAAATTGATCGATTTCCTCAAAGCGACTCCGGTTCCGCTCAGGGTCTATGGCAAGTGGCAGTCGTTAAACTATAACCTGCAGGTGGACCAACTCTTGCGTAAGCATATGCAGGATGAAGCAAAACGTCGATTGAACGACTGGGCCGATCGCAACAAAGACTCTCGCAACGGCAAAGATGTTAAAAAGCTGCTGGATAAACTCTGATCTCTATTGCCGGATGTCGCTTTAGCGCCATCCGGCATATCGCTTATACCTCGTAATCCATCTCTTCTTCACTGCGCAGTGGTATCAACTGGACTTTCTGCACCCGATGGTTTTCTACTTGCAAGGTTTTCAGCAAATAGTCTCCAACCTGTACTTCCTCTCCGGTTTTCGGGATACGCTGCAGATACTCCATTAACAGCCCGGCAATGGTGTGGTACTCGCGTTTCTCATCTAATGGGATCGGGACATACTGTACCAGGTCTTCCAGCGGCATATGGCCGTTTGCCGTCCACGACCCATCGGCATTTTTCTGAATATCATGACGAGCGTCGATCTCTTCGACTTCATTTGGCAAGTTACCCGCGATGGTTTCCATCACGTCGCTCAGCGTCACGATGCCTTCCACCGAACCAAACTCATCGGCCACAAAAGCGAAGTGCGTACGGGCATTACGGAACTGCTCCAGCGCCGGAAGGAGCGGCAGGGTTTCCGGGAATACCAACGGCTGGCGAAGTAAGACGCGCAAATCGAGTGGTTCGCCACGCAGCGACTGTTGCAGAAGGTCAATCACATGCACCACACCGAGCAGTTCTTCCTGTTCATCTTCTCCGGTTACGACCAGACGCGTATGCTGGTTTTTCTCCAGTAGTGTGCGAATTTCTGCTTCCGGCGCATTGAGATCAATATGCTCGATATCATGGCGTGACGTCATGATGCTACTGACGGTTCGCTGATTGAGGTTCAGTACGCGCTCAACCATCCGCCGTTCCTGTGGTGCAAAAATCTGGCCTTCATGATGATCCGCCAACATGGCGGCAGTTTCGGCATCCAGCTCGGCATCTTCTTTTTGACCACTTATCAGGCGCATCACCGCCTCGGCGGTACGCTGGCGTAACGTGTGGTTAGCCGACAGAAAACGACGACGGTTAAAAATAGCCAGCTGGTTCAGGGCTTCTATCATGACCGAGAAGCCGATAGCCGCGTACAGATAGCCTTTCGGTATGCGAAAACCAAAGCCTTCCGCGACCAGGCTGAAACCAATCATCAGCAGGAAGCTCAGGCACAGGATAACGATAGTTGGGTGGCTGTTAACAAAGCGGGTCAACGATTTACTGGCCAGCATCATCAGGCTGATGGCAATAATCACCGCCGCCATCATGACGGCCAGATGATCAACCATGCCAACCGCGGTGATCACCGAGTCCAGTGAGAAAATGGCATCCAGTACCACTATTTGCGCGACCACGCCCCAAAATTTCGCACCCCGACGTTGGGTGGGATTGTCGCTGTCTTTCCCTTCCAGCCTTTCGTTAAGCTCCATCGTCGCTTTGAACAGCAGGAAGAAGCCGCCAAATAGCATAATCAGGTCGCGGGCACTGAAGCTGAAGTCCCGAATGCTGAACAGAGGTGTGGTCAGCGTCACCAGCCATGATATTGACGCCAACAGTAGCAGGCGCATAACCATCGCCAGTAGTAGCCCGGTAATACGCGCCTTATCCCGCTGGGCTGGAGGGAGTTTCTCCGCGAGGATGGCAATAAAAACAAGATTATCAATGCCAAGAACGAGTTCTATCACGATTAGCGTGACGAGTCCGGCCCAGATTGACGGATCGGCAATCCATTCCATAGTAAATGCTATACCCATAGTTATATGACAATTGTCACAATTCGATCATGGGTAAAATCGACGAAAAATGCAATGGCGAGAAGGGATTTCTCTTCCGTTTATATCAGGATAGGAGGGAGAGAATAGCCTGAAGGTATCTGCACGAAATGGTTTTATTTATCCACTTATATTTAGGAAATATCGCAGACTGGATATTTATATATTAACATTGTCAACATCAATAAAATCCTAAAAATATACACATCTCACGCTTAATATTAATCTTAAAAGGCTACGTTTCAGGACTTGTTATCTTGCCTGCTATTCGGTTAGCTGCAACAATTCTTTCCGTAATAATCAAAAGAGAAATATGTTGCCAGTATCGCACCATGCTATTTCTGATGGGTAGATGCTATGAATATGATGAAAATTGCGAGGATAGTAAAAATATAAATTAATCAGTGCATTGGTAGCTAATGAAGCCAGGGGCGGTAGCGTGCCTGGTCGCCTGATGACAAACCTAAATTATTCTGTCAAGAGACTGCAGATGAATTCATTTTTTTTAGGACTGATGCCAGTTAAATTTCTATTCAATTAGCGGCAAGGTAAATGCAAACAGGCGTAATCGCTATTTAAAACGCACGTGATAATGACTCTGCCAAAGTGATAAATAATCAATGATGAAATCCAAACTTAAATTGATACCAGTATTGGTGTCGGTAATATTGATCAACGGTTGTACCGTGCTTCCGGGCAGCAATATGTCTACCATGGGCAAAGATGTGATTAAGCAACAGGATGCCGATTTTGATATCAACCGGATGGTGAATGTTTATCCGCTTACCCCACGACTGGTTGAACAATTACGTCCGCGACCGAATGTTGCTCAACCTAATATGTCGCTGGATCAGGAGATCTCCGGGTATCAGTACCGGGTCGGACCCGGTGATGTCCTGAATGTCACCGTATGGGATCATCCCGAACTCACCACGCCAGCGGGACAGTATCGTAGCTCAAGCGATACGGGAAACTGGGTACAGCCTGACGGCACGATGTTTTATCCCTACATTGGTAAAGTTAGCGTGGTGGGAAAAACGTTGGCAGAAATTCGTAGTGATATTACCGGGCGCTTAGCGAAGTACATCGCGGACCCGCAGGTGGACGTTAATATCGCCGCATTCCGCTCGCAAAAGGCATATGTCTCCGGGCAGGTGAATAAATCCGGTCAACAGGCCATCACCAACGTACCTCTTACCATCCTTGATGCTATTAATGCCGCAGGCGGCCTCACTGAAGCGGCCGACTGGCGCAACGTTGTGCTGACCCACAAAGGGCAGGAGCAACGAATTTCTCTGCAAGCGCTAATGCAAAATGGCGATCTGAGCCAGAACCGTCTGCTCTATCCTGGCGATATTTTGTTTGTCCCGAGAAATGACGACCTGAAAGTGTTCGTGATGGGCGAAGTGAAAAAACAGAGCACCCTCAAGATGGACTTCAGCGGTATGACACTGACCGAAGCGCTGGGTAATGCGGAGGGCATCGACCTGACCACCTCCAATGCCAGCGGTATCTTTGTTATTCGTCCATTAAAAGGCGAGGGGGGGCGTAACGGCAAGATAGCCAATATCTACCAGCTTGATATGTCCGATGCGACATCGTTGGTGATGGCGACCTCTTTCCGACTCCAGCCTTACGATGTGGTGTATGTCACGACCGCGCCGGTTGCTCGCTGGAACCGTTTGATCAATCAGTTGCTGCCGACCATTAGCGGTGTTCGTTACATGACGGATACGGCCAGCGACCTTCACAACTGGTAATCATCATGTTCAACAAAATATTAGTTGTCTGCGTGGGGAACATTTGCCGCTCTCCGACGGCAGAGCGCTTGTTAAGGCAATTCGATCCGGCGTTGACGGTTTCTTCCGCTGGCCTCGGCGCGCTGGTAGGCAAGGGCGCAGATCCGTGTGCCATTAGTGTGGCTCAGGCACATAACTTGTCGCTGGAAAATCATTGTGCGCGGCAGATCTCGGGACGGATGTGCCGGGAATATGACCTGATCCTGACCATGGAAAAACGTCATATCACGGCGTTGTGTGAAATGGTGCCGGAGATGCGTGGCAAAGTGATGCTGTTCGGCCATTGGGACAGCGAACGCGAAATACCCGACCCGTATCGTAAAAGCCGCGATGCATTTGATGCGGTGTATGCGCTACTTGAGCGGTCTGCCCACCAATGGGCTCAGGCACTGAATGCGGAGCAGGGAAAATAATGACAGAAAAAGAAAAACAGTCTGCAACGTCGGTAACAGGCAACGATGAAATCGATATCGGACGTCTGGTTGGGACAGTAGTCGAAGCACGCTGGTGGGTACTGGGCATAACTGCCGCATTTGCGCTGTGTGCGGCGGTCTACACCCTGTTTGCCACGCCGATCTACAGTGCCGATGCGCTGGTGCAAATTGAACAAAATACCGGAAACTCGTTAGTCCAGGATATTGGCTCGGCGTTATCCAACAAGCCACCTGCCTCTGAAGCGGAAATTCAACTTATACAGTCGCGACGGGTATTGGGCAAAACGGTAGACGATCTCAATCTGGATATTTCCGTTACTAAAGATACATTTCCCCTTTTTGGAGCCGGTTGGGACCGGCTGATGGGCCGCCAGAATGAAACGGTCAATGTGACGACCTTCACCTTGCCAACGTCAATGAATGAACAGACCTTCACGTTGAGTGTACTGAACGATAAAAGTTATCAACTGGTGAGTGACGGTGGTTTTAGCGCGCGTGGTCAGGTTGGGCAGTTACTGAACCATGACGGTGTATCGATGCGGGTTGAGGCAATTCATGCCAGTCCGGGTAGCGAATTTACCGTCAGTAAGTTCTCCACGCTTGGCACGATCAACAATCTGCAAAATAACCTGATGGTGACGGAAACAGGTAAAGATACCGGGGTTCTGAGCCTGATCTTTACGGGGGAAGATCGTGAACAAATCCGCCAGATCCTCGACAGTATTACCCGCAACTATCTGCAACAAAACGTGGAGCGTAAATCTGAAGAGGCCGCCAAAAGTCTGGCATTTCTGGCAAAACAATTGCCAGAGGTGCGCAATCGTCTGGACGTTGCCGAAAACAAGCTGAATGCATTTCGTCAGGATAAAGACTCCGTTGATTTGCCGCTGGAGGCCAAAGCGGTGCTGGACTCGATGGTCAATATTGATGCCCAGTTAAATGAACTGACTTTTAAAGAAGCAGAAATCTCCAAACTGTTCACCAAAGCGCACCCGGCGTACCGCACGTTGCTGGAAAAGCGCCAGGCGCTGGAAGATGAAAAAAACAAGCTGAACGGGCGCGTAACAGCGATGCCGAAAACGCAGCAGGAAATTGTCCGCCTGACGCGTGACGTGGAGTCCGGCCAGCAGGTCTATATGCAACTGCTGAATAAACAGCAGGAGCTGAAGATCACGGAAGCCAGTACGGTTGGCGATGTGCGCATTGTCGATCCCGCCATTGCCCAGCCCGGTGTCCTGAAACCAAAAACGGCGCTGATTATTCTCGGCAGTATCCTGCTTGGTTTGATGCTTTCAGTGGTTGGCGTGCTGCTGCGATCGCTGTTCAATCGCGGTATTGAAAGCCCGCAGGTGCTTGAAGAGCACGGCATCAGCGTGTATGCCAGCATTCCTTTGTCCGAATGGCAAAAAGCCCGTGATAACGTGCAGACCATTAAAGGCGTTAAGCGCTATAAGCAGAGCCAGTTGCTGGCGGTAGGTAATCCGACTGACCTGGCAATAGAAGCGGTGCGCAGCCTGCGTACCAGCCTGCACTTCGCCATGATGCAATCACGTAATAATGTGCTGATGCTTACCGGGGTCAGCCCGTCGATTGGCAAAACGTTTGTCTGTGCCAACCTGGCTGCGGTTATCAGTCAGACCGACAAGCGCGTGCTGCTAATCGACTGTGATATGCGTAAAGGCTATACCCATGAGCTGCTCGGGACCAATAACGTCAACGGTCTGTCTGAGATCCTGAGCGGCAAGGGAGACATCCCCTCCTGCGCAAAACCGACTTCAATTGCACATTTTGACCTGGTCCCTCGCGGGCAGGTTCCCCCTAATCCTTCAGAACTGCTGATGAGTGAGCGCTTTGGCGAGTTGATGACCTGGGCTAGCGCAAACTATGACCTGGTGCTGATCGATACGCCGCCAATACTGGCCGTGACCGATGCGGCCATCGTTGGTCGTCACGTCGGAACCACGCTGATGGTGGCGCGTTACGCGGTCAACACGCTGAAAGAGGTGGAAACCAGTCTGAGTCGCTTCGAGCAAAACGGTATTCAGGTGAAAGGGGTGATCCTCAACTCCATTTTCCGGCGCGCCAGCGGGTATCAGGATTACGGTTACTACGAATACGAATACACGTCGGATTCGAAATAGATAACTAACAGCAACGCATATCGAATGTAGGCCTGATAAGCGTAGCGCCATCTGTGAACTTTATCTGGGACAAAAAAATGACGACAGACAACCCGCTAATTTCTATTTATATGCCCACCTGGAACCGCCAGCAGTTGGCTATTCGGGCGATTAAATCGGTGCTGCGCCAGGACTATAGCCACTGGGAAATGATCATTGTCGATGATTGCTCTTGCGAGTATGAGCAGCTGCAACAGTTTGTTGAGGCGTTAAACGATCCACGCGTGAGCTATACGCATAACGCTATTAACTCCGGCGCGTGCGCGGTACGCAATCAGGCGATCATGCAGGCCAGTGGGCAGTACATTACGGGAATTGATGATGACGATGAGTGGACGCCGAATCGCCTGAGCACATTCCTTCAGTCTCGTCATCAACTGGTGACGCACGCTTTTCTCTACGCTGATGATTATGTCTGTGAAGGTGAGGTTTATTCACAGCCAGCCAGTCTGCCTCTGTATCCGAAGTCGATGTACTCACGACGCCGATTCTACAAACGAAATATCATTGGTAATCAGGTCTTTAGCTGGGCGTGGCGTTTCAAAGCATGCCTGTTTGATACCACGTTAAAAGCCGCTCAGGACTACGACATTTTTCTGCGCATGGTGGTGGCCTACGGTAAACCCTGGAAGGTAAAAGAGGCGACGCAGATCCTGCATGTGAATCACGGCGAGATGCGCATTACTTCCTCTCCACATAAGTTCTCCGGTTATTTCCAGTTCTATCGCAAGCACAAAGGTAAATTTGACCGGGCGAGTAAAAAATATCAGCTGTTTACCCTTTATCAGATCCGTAACAAGCGGATGAACTGGCGCACATTGCTGACGCTGCTTTCCATACGCAACGGTAAGCGCCTGGCTGACGGTCTGCGAGGACGCTAAGTATGCTAAGTCAATACGTGCGAGCAAAGGTAATGCAATGAATATTCTGCAATTTAATGTTCGGCTTGCCGAAGGCGGGGCGGCAGGGGTCGCGCTGGATTTACACCTGCGCGCGCTGGAAAAAGGGTGGTCGTCGCGGTTTGTATACGGCTATGGCAAAAGAGGCAAGAAAAGTGCCAGTCACGGGAATTATTCGCACGCGATCAAACATGCGCCGCGTTTAACGTCGGCGGCGAATATTGCGCTGTTTCGCCTCGCAAACCGCGATCTGTTTGGCAACCTCGACAGTATGTACCGCACGATCACCCGCACTGCGGGCCCGCTGGTTCTGCATTTCCATGTGCTGCACAGTTACTGGCTGAATCTCGAAGAGGTGGTGGCGTTTTGCCAAAAGGTGAAGGCACATAAGCCCGATATCACCTTTGTCTGGACGCTGCACGATCACTGGAGTGTTACCGGACGCTGCGCCTTTACCGATGGTTGCGAAGGCTGGAAAACGGGCTGCCAGAAATGCCCAACGTTAAGCAACTATCCCCCGGTTAGCGTTGATAAAGCACACCAGCAACTGCCTGGCAAACGTCAAATGTTTCGCATGATGTTGGCGCTTGGCTGCCAGTTTATCTCGCCCAGTCAACATGTGGCGGAAGCATTTAACAGTCTGTACGGTGCCGGGCGTTGTCACATCATCAATAACGGTATTGATGTGGCGACAGAAGCGATTCTTGCTGACTTGCCAGTTCAGTATGAACCGCCGGGCAGACCGAAAATTGCCGTGGTAGCCCACGATTTGCGCTATGACGGTAAAACCAGCCAGCAACTGGTTCAGGCGCTTATCGCGCTCGGGGACAAAATAGAGCTGCATACATTCGGTAAGTTTTCCCCGTTTGCCGGAGCAAACGTCATCAACCATGGGTTTGAAAGTGACAAACGAACCTTGATGGGGGCGCTAAATCAGATGGATGGGCTGGTGTTCAGTTCACGGGTTGATAACTACCCGTTAATTTTATGCGAAGCGCTTTCTATCGGTGTACCGGTTATCGCCACGCACAGCGAGGCGGCACAGGAAGTGCTGGCAAAATCAGGCGGTAAAACGTTCAGTGAAGCGGATGTTCTGCGTCTGGTACAACTTAAAAAATCAGAAATTGCACAGGCGGTATTTGGCACCACGCTGGCAACCTTTAGCCAGCAGAGTCGGACAGCATACAGCGGACAACAGATGCTGGAGGAATATGTCTCGTACTATCAGGGTCTGTAGCTATCTGGTGTTGCCGCTGCTTTATCTGCTGGTTAACGTCAAGCTTGCACAATTGGGTGAAAGTTTCCCTGTCACCGTTGTCACTTTTTTACCGCTGTTGCTACTGCTGTTTGTCGACCGTATCAATATTAAAAAACTGTTGATTGCGTTGGGAGTGGGTGGGGGGCTGACGGTGTTTAACTACCTGTTTGGCCAATCGCTGGATGCCAGCAAGTATGTAACATCCGCCATGTTGTTTATCTATACCGTGATCATTATTGGCATGGTGTGGAGTATTCGCTTCAAAACCATTTCACCACATAACTATCCTAAAATTTTACGTTTATTCTGGCTGGCGGTGGGGTTAGTGGTCGGTCTGGCTGCCGTTGAAATGGTACAGATCATTCTCAGTGGTGGCAGCAGTATAATGGAAGCTATTTCGAAATATCTTATTTACAGCAATAGCTATGTTCTGAACTTTATTAAATTTGGTGGAAAACGTACCACTGCACTCTATTTTGAACCCGCATTTTTCGCTCTGGCGTTAATCTCAATTTGGCTCAGCATCAAACAGTTTGGTATCAAAACGCCCAGGACCGATGCTATGATTCTGACAGGGGTGGTATTGTCAGGATCGTTTTCTGGGGTAATGACATTTATATTGTTTTACCTACTGGAGTGGGCGTTTCAGTATCTGAATAAGGATGCGATAAAAAAGAAGTTACCCTTGGCGATTATCTCACTGAGTGTGTTTATGGTGGGCGTGATATTTGCCTTCCCCTACATTGCGACGCGTCTTGGTGATTTAGGTACGGAAGGTTCTTCTTCGTATTATCGTATAGTCGGGCCGTTGGTCATGGTTGGGTATTCATTACTGAATATCGATGGTGTAGTGCGATTTGGCTCACTTTATGAATATGTTGCATCATTCGGAATCTTTAACGGTGCAGATGTAGGTAAAACGATAGACAATGGTTTGTATCTGTTAATTATCTATTTTTCGTGGTTCGCCGTAATATTATCCCTGTGGTACATGGGGAAAGTAACGAAGATGATGATGAATGCATTTGGTGATAATCAGAATTATCGGGTGCAACTTTATCTTTTTACACCGTTGTCGTTGTTTTTCACCGGTTCAGTATTTAGTCCGGAATACGCTTTTTTAATCGTATGTCCGTTTATTTTGCGCAAGGCGCTGAATATCGCGAGGTAATTTACATGCTGCTGAGTATTATCACCGTCGCTTTTCGCAATCTGGACGGGATCGTCAAAACCCACGCGTCACTAGCACATCTTGCGCAGACGAGCGATATCAGCTTTGAGTGGATTGTTATCGATGGGGGGTCTACAGACGGTACGCCAGCGTTCCTGGAGAATCTCAATGGAGAGCACCAGTTACGTTTTGTCAGCGAGCCTGATAACGGTCTCTACGACGCAATGAATAAAGGGATAGCTATGGCGCGCGGGCGTTTTGCACTCTTTCTCAACTCTGGAGATATTCTGCACGCTGATTCTGCGCATTTTATCCGCCAGTTAAAAACGCAGAGTGATAAAACGATGGTGATTGGCGATGCATTGCTGGACTTTGGTAATGGTAAAAAAATGACGCGCCGGGCTAAACCCGGTTGGTACATCTACCACAGTTTGCCAGCCAGTCATCAGGCAATATTTTTCCCGCTGACAGGCCTGCAAACCTGGCATTATGATTTGCAATATAAAATATCATCGGATTATGCACTGGCAGCAAAATTATACAAATCCGGGTTCGCTTTTAAAAAACTGACTGGTTTAGTGTCGGAGTTTTCCATGGGTGGCGTATCGACTACGAATAATCTGGAATTGTGCCGGGATGCCAAAAGAGTCCAGCGACAAATATTGCGTATGCCGGGCTTTTGGGCCGGATTTTCTGAATATATACGCCTGCGCACAACCGGTAAGACAAAACACTTATATGGTAAAACGTAAGGATACGCTATGCAGGATTTAAACGGCTTCGCGGTGCCGAAAGGTTTTCGCGGCGGCGGTGTCATTAAAGTGCAATTATGGTGGGCAGTTCAGGCAACATTATTTCACTGGTCACCACAGGTTATGTACCGCTGGCGTGCATTTTTATTAAGGATATTTGGCGCAAAAATAGGAAAAAACGTAGTTATTCGGCCCTCAGTAAAAATTACTTACCCGTGGAAATTGACACTGGGTGATTACGCCTGGGTGGGTGATGACGCGGTTCTATATACGTTGGGTAATATTACGATTGGGGCTCATGCGGTTATTTCGCAGAAAAGCTATTTATGCACCGGAAGCCATGATTATGCCAGTCAACACTTTGATATTAGCGCCTCGCCAATTGTGATTGGCGAGAAATGCTGGCTGGCGACAGATGTTTTTGTCGCGCCTGGCGTGACGATTGGCGACGGCACCGTCGTGGGTGCACGCAGCAGCGTTTTTAAATCGTTGCCGGCCAATGCCATATGTCGGGGTAACCCCGCAGTAGTTACGCGTAAACGCGTCGAGAACGTTACTCCCTGAAGGGAAATTTTAAGAGGTAATAACATGTCAAAAGTCGCTCTCATTACTGGCGTAACCGGGCAGGATGGTTCTTACCTGGCAGAGTTTCTGCTGGAAAAAGGTTATGAAGTTCATGGCATTAAGCGCCGGGCCTCGTCATTTAATACCGAACGGGTAGACCATATTTACCAGGACCCGCATGCGGGTAATCCCAAATTCCATCTGCATTATGGCGATTTGACGGACTCCTCTAATCTGACCCGCATTTTGCAAGAGGTTCAGCCGGATGAAGTCTATAACCTGGGCGCAATGAGCCACGTGGCGGTGTCGTTTGATTCGCCAGAATATACTGCTGATGTTGATGGGATCGGCACACTGCGTTTGCTGGAAGCGATTCGCTTCCTGGGGCTGGAAAAGAAAACCCGTTTCTATCAGGCTTCCACCTCTGAACTGTACGGTCTGGTTCAGGAGATCCCGCAGAAAGAAACGACACCGTTCTATCCGCGATCGCCCTATGCCGTCGCCAAACTGTATGCCTACTGGATCACCGTCAATTACCGTGAATCTTATGGCATGTATGCCTGTAACGGCATTCTGTTTAACCATGAATCTCCGCGCCGTGGCGAGACCTTCGTCACTCGCAAAATTACCCGCGCAATTGCCAACATCGCCCAGGGACTGGAGTCCTGTCTGTACCTTGGCAACATGGATTCGCTGCGTGACTGGGGACATGCCAAAGACTACGTCAGGATGCAGTGGATGATGTTGCAGCAGGAACAGCCGGAAGATTTCGTGATCGCCACTGGTGTGCAGTATTCCGTCCGTCAGTTTGTGGAAATGGCCGCTGCCCAACTCGGTATTAAGCTGCGTTTTGAAGGTGAGGGCGTGAATGAAAAAGGCATTGTGGTTTCGGTGACTGGGCATGATGCGCCAGGGGTGAAACCGGGGGATGTGATGATCGCCGTCGACCCGCGCTATTTCCGTCCTGCGGAAGTGGAAACGCTGTTGGGCGATCCGACGAAGGCACACGAAAAACTGGGCTGGAAGCCGGAAATCACGCTGCGACAGATGGTTTCTGAAATGGTTGCCCACGATCTGGAGGCTGCGAAGAAACATTCACTGCTGAAGTCCCATGGTTACGATGTTGTTATTGCACTGGAGAGCTAATGATGATGAAGAAGAAACGTGTTTATATCGCGGGACATCGGGGAATGGTGGGCTCTGCTATTTACCGACAACTCGCACAACGTGAAGATGTAGAGTTAATCATTCGTAACCGTGAGCAGCTCAATTTATTAGACACAACGGCGGTTAATGATTTCTTTACCAGTGAACATATTGACCAGGTTTATCTTGCCGCGGCAAAAGTGGGCGGGATTATGGCTAATAATAATTATCCGTCTGATTTCATTTATGAAAACATGATGATGGAAAGTAATATTCTTCATGCGGCTCATAATTCAAATGTCGAAAAGTTATTATTTTTAGGCTCATCATGTATTTATCCTAAGTTTGCGCAGCAACCAATCAAAGAGAGCGAGTTGTTGCAGGGATCACTGGAGCCGACAAATGAGCCCTATGCCATCGCTAAAATTGCAGGGATAAAACTGTGTGAGTCCTATAACCGGCAGCATCGCCGGGATTACCGTTCAGTGATGCCGACGAACTTGTATGGACCTAACGACAATTTCCATAAAGATAATTCCCATGTGATTCCTGCACTATTGCGTCGTTTTCATGAAGCCACCCAACGTGATGACAAGTACGTTGAAGTTTGGGGCAGTGGAAAACCCATGCGTGAATTTTTGCATGTCGATGATATGGCGGCAGCAAGCATCCATGTTATGGAGTTAGACAATGAGGTTTGGCAGGAGAATACAGAGCCAATGCTTTCCCATGTCAACGTAGGTACGGGTGAAGATTGCACTATTCGTGAACTTTCCGATGCCATTGCAAAAGTTGTTGGTTTTCGCGGTGAAATTATTTTTGATGCTTCTAAACCTGATGGGACACCACGGAAACTGCTTGATGTGAGCCGCCTGAGAAGACTCGGATGGCATCATGAAATAGGGCTTGAACAGGGGCTGGTTAATACTTATCGCTGGTTCCTTGATAATCAGCAGCGGTATCGGGGTGAGTAATGTTTCTCAATAAAGAAGACTTCGCTAATGCGGTGCGCACGATACCGCTGATCTCTCTGGATTTTATCATTGAGAATGAGTTTGGGGAGTTTTTAGTTGGGAAAAGAACTAACAGGCCTGCTCAAGGATATTGGTTTGTGCCAGGCGGCAGAGTATTAAAAGATGAAACGCTGGAACAAGCATTTATGCGTTTGACGGAAGAGGAATTAGGTCAGCAGTTTCCCATAACACACGGTGAGTTTTTTGGTGTCTGGCAGCACTTTTATGATGATAATTTTTCTGGTTCTTCGTTTACAACGCATTATGTGGTGCTGGGTTTTCGACTGAAAATTAATACCAGTACATCAATGCTGCCGTCAAAACAGCATGATACCTGGCGTTGGGCTAAATCGGATGAACTGATTGTCGATGGAAATGTGCATAAAAATACGCAGGCATATTTCAACCCAGCGACGAAAGATCGGGTGCCCGGGATATGAGAATTCTGGTTTATGGCATCAATTACTCGCCCGAGTTGACCGGAATTGGTAAATACACGGGAGAGATGGTGGAATGGATGGCAGGCCAGGGGCATGAGGTTAGGGTTGTCACGGCCCCCCCTTATTATCCGCAGTGGCAAGTAGGCGAGCCTTATTCTTCCTGGCGTTATCGTCGGGAAGTGGGTGTCACTACTGTCTGGCGCTGTCCATTATATGTACCGGCTCAGCCTTCAACGCTAAAGCGGTTGCTACATTTGGGCAGTTTTGCCCTGAGCAGTCTTTTTCCCCTGTTGGCTCAGTATCGGTGGAAGCCTGAATACATTATCGGTGTGGTACCCACGCTATTCTGTACACCAGGAATGCGTTTGTTGGCAAAACTGTCTGGCTCTCGCACCGTGCTGCATATTCAGGACTATGAAGTTGATGCGATGTTGGGACTGGGACTGGCGGCAACCGGAAACTCCACAATGATTGCGCGAGTAGCCAAAGCATTTGAGCGCAGCAGTTTGTTGAGTGTGGATAATGTTTCCACGATCTCCCGTTCTATGATGCAAAAAGCGCAGGAGAAAGGTGTTGCTGCAGAAAAACTTATCTTTTTCCCGAACTGGTCTGAAGTGGAAAGATTCAGCCAGGTGGATAGTGCTGATATAGAGCAAATACGTCAGCAGTTTGATTTGCCAACCGATAAAAAAATGATTTTGTATTCCGGCAATATTGGTGAGAAGCAAGGTGTTGAAAATATCGTTGAGGCTGCAAGTCAGACTCAGGATAAACCATGGATATACGTTATTGTGGGTCAGGGAGGGGGAAAATCCAGGATGGAACAAATGGTCAAGGAACGAGCCCTAACGAATGTTAAGTTCTACCCACTGCAACCTTATGAAATGCTGCCTGCGTTATTAAGGCTAGCAGATTGCCATTTAGTCATCCAAAGACGTGGCGCTGCAGATGCGGTCCTTCCTTCGAAGTTAACGAACATATTGGCGGTCGGGGGAAATGCCGTGATTACAGCAGAGCCCCACACCGAACTGGGGCAGCTTTGTCAGAAACATCCAGGTATTGCGATCTGTATTGAGCCAGAATCAGTTGAAATGCTTGTGGCGGGTATTACTGAAGCAATCACTATGCCTGAATACAATATGATTGCACGTTCATATGCAGAGTCTGCACTTGAAAAAGATAATGTCTTAAATCAATTTATTAATCATTTGAAGGGTTGACGTATGAGCCAAAATAACATTCATCCGGTAATTATTGCAGGTGGGTCCGGTAGCCGTTTATGGCCATTATCCAGAACATTATATCCAAAGCAGTTCTTGTGTCTGGATGGGCAAAACACTATGTTGCAATCGACAATTTGCCGCCTTGATGGCCTGGATTGTTCACCACCGCTTGTAATATGTAATGAAAAGCATCGATTTATTGTTGCTGAGCAATTACAAGAAATTGATAAGCTAACGGGTAATATTATTCTTGAGCCACAAGCCCGGAATACTGCACCCGCAATCGCGCTGGCAGCAATCGCGGCATGCAACAATAATTCCGATCATAACCCGTTGTTGCTGGTCCTGGCGGCTGATCATATTATCGAAGAAAATAAGTTCTTCCACGATGCAGTGACCTCAGCCATTCCGTTAGCCGAAAATGGCAAGCTGGTAACATTTGGTATCGTCCCGGATGCACCGGAAACAGGGTACGGTTATATTCGACGCGGTGAAGTCAGTAGTACCCAGATAAAAGTTGATTCTGTTGCTTTCAATGTTGATGCTTTTGTGGAAAAACCTGACCTTGAAACAGCCGAAAAATATATCTCTGCTGGTGAATAT
This sequence comes from Citrobacter sp. Igbk 17, assembly GCF_028069775.1. Classification (NCBI taxonomy): domain Bacteria; kingdom Pseudomonadati; phylum Pseudomonadota; class Gammaproteobacteria; order Enterobacterales; family Enterobacteriaceae; genus Citrobacter; species Citrobacter sp. Igbk 17. The sequence continues at coordinate 93,122 of NZ_JANEWI010000015.1, forward strand.
TATTGGAATAGCGGTATGTTTTTATTCCAGGCCCGACGCTATCTTGAAGAGCTCGAAAAATATCGTCCAGATATTTTACAGGCCTGCTTGTTGGCGATGGATAACGCTGAACTGGACAATGATTTTATCCGTGTCAGTCGGGAGGATTTCCAGGATTGTCCAGAAGAATCGATCGACTATGCCGTGATGGAGAAAACCACGGATGCTGTAGTCCTGCCGATGAACGTCGGCTGGAGCGATGTAGGGTCATGGTCATCACTTTGGGAAATCAGCGATCGTAACGATGAGGGCAATGTTTATCATGGCGATGTCATTGATCATAACACTGAAAACAGTTACGTCTACGCCGAGTCGGGACTGGTGGCAACCGTCGGCGTAAAAGATCTGATTGTTGTCCAAACTAAAGATGCAGTATTAATCGCAAATAAAACAGATGTACAAGATGTAAAAAAAATCGTTGCACAAATTCAGGCGGAAGGTCGCTCGGAACATCATATTCATCGGGAGGTTTTTAGACCCTGGGGGAAATATGATTCTATCGATGAAGGCGATCGTTATCAGGTTAAAAGAATAACCGTGAAACCCGGTCAGGGCTTTGCATTACGTATGCACCATCATCGCGCTGAACACTGGATTATTGTTGCGGGAACTGCGAAAGTTACGATCTGTGATGAGGTCCAGTTATTAAGTGAAAATCAATCAGTATATATTCCACAGGGTACTGTTCATTGTCTTGAAAACCCAGGGAAGGTTCCCTTGGAGATGATTGAAGTTCGTTCTGGAGTCTACCTTGAAGAAGATGATATTGTAAGATTTGGCACACATCATGAGCATATATAGAAATCTATTATTCATCTCTGTTAACTGACTCTCTGCGAACTTTTATGAAATAAAAATAACAGAGTCTGGCCTTTGTTACTTATTTATTGAGGCAATCAGGTCCGGGCTAACTGTTGCCTGAAAAAGGAGATAACGTGAGCCAAATAGTCTGTGTTACCACTTTTGATATTTGTTACGGGTCAATTGCTGATGTACGCCTGAACGTGCGAACGCGCACTCTCCTGGCATTGCTAAATCAGTAATGCTGGTATTTCCCTTGCCCGATACGGGCAAGTGGCGACTAACAGGAACCACGATGACACATCTAAAAAAGCGCGAACGAGCCAAAACCAATGCGTCGTTAATATCGATGGTGCAACGCTTTTCAGATATCACCATCATGTTTGGTGGATTATGGATAGTCTGCGAACTGAGCGGTTTGCCTTTCCTGTATATGCACCTGCTGGTGGCGTTAATCACGCTGGTCGTTTTTCAGATGCTGGGCGGGATAACGGATTTCTACCGCTCCTGGCGCGGGGTAAAAATTTCAACTGAGTTGGTGCTGCTGTTGCAAAACTGGACGCTGAGTCTGATTTTTTGCGCGGGTCTGATTGCCTTTAATAACGATTTTGATAACCGGTTTGCTCTTTGGCTGGCATGGTATCTGCTGTCAAGTATTGGTCTGGTGCTGTGCCGTGCGTTTATTCGCTACGGGGCGGGATGGTTGCGAAATCGTGGTTATAACACGCGCCGGGTAGCGGTAGCAGGGGACCTTCCCGCCGGACAGGTACTGCTGGAAAGCTTTCGCCATGAGCCATGGTTGGGATTTGAGGTCGCTGGTGTCTATCACGACCCAATACCCGGGAAAAATGCCCGTGATTGGGCGGGAAATCTGCAGCAACTGGTGGATGATGCCAAAGCCTCACGCATTCATAACGTCTATATCGCTATGCCGATGAGCGATGGGGCGCGCGTAAAAAAACTGGTACGCGAACTGGCTGATACCACCTGTTCAGTGCTCCTGATCCCTGATGTCTTTACCTTCAATATTCTGCACTCACGAATTGAAGAGATGAACGGTGTTCCTGTGGTACCGCTGTATGACACACCGCTTTCTGGCATTAATCGTCTGCTGAAGCGCGCGGAGGATATCGTCCTGGCATCGTTAATCCTGCTGCTAATTTCTCCTGTGCTATGCGCCATTGCGCTGATGGTGAAGCTGACCTCAAAGGGGCCGGTAATTTTTCGTCAGACCCGCTATGGGATGGACGGGAAACCGATCAAAGTCTGGAAGTTTCGTTCCATGAAGGTAATGGAAAACGATGCAGTAGTTACCCAGGCCACGCAGAACGATCCGCGTGTGACCCGCGTGGGTAACTTCCTGCGGCGGACGTCTCTGGATGAATTACCACAGTTTATCAATGTGCTGACAGGAGGGATGTCTATTGTCGGGCCGCGTCCACATGCGGTGGCGCATAACGAACAGTACCGTCAGCTGATAGAAGGGTACATGTTACGCCATAAGGTGAAGCCAGGTATTACCGGTTGGGCGCAAATCAACGGCTGGCGTGGTGAAACCGATACGCTGGAAAAAATGGAAAAACGGGTAGAGTTTGACCTCGAATACATTCGTGAATGGAGTGTGTGGTTCGATATCAAAATCGTTTTTCTGACGGTGTTTAAAGGCTTCGTCAATAAAGCGGCATATTAATATGAGCTTACGAGAAAAAACCCTCAACGGTGCCAAGTGGTCAGCCATTGCTACGGTAATCATCATCGGTCTGGGGCTCATCCAGATGACGGTTCTGGCGCGGATTATTGATAATCATCAGTTCGGCTTATTAACCGTGTCACTGGTGATTATCGCGCTGGCCGACACGTTGTCTGATTTTGGGATCGCCAACTCGATTATTCAGCGCAAAGAGATAGGTTATCTTGAACTAACCACCTTGTACTGGTTAAACGTTGGACTGGGGATCGCCGTTTGTATTGCTATGTTTTCGCTCAGCGAGACTATAGCCGATGTGCTTAATAACCCTGAGCTGGTGCCACTGGTTAAAACCTTAGCGCTGGCGTTTGTGGTGATCCCGCATGGGCAGCAGTTCCGTGCGCTGATGCAAAAAGAACTGGCCTTCAACAAAATTGGCATGATTGAAACCAGTTCAGTACTGGCCGGTTTTACTTTTACCGTGGTTAGCGCGCATTTTTGGCCGATCGCCATGACGGCCATTGTTGGGTATCTGGTGAACAGTACGCTACGCACGCTGCTGTTTGGCTATTTTGGCCGCAAAAATTATCGACCTGGACTGTGTTTTTCACTTTCATCCGTGTCGTCAAATCTGCGCTTTGGGGCGTGGCTGACGGCGGACAGCATTATCAATTACGTGAACACCAACCTTTCAACGCTGGTGCTGGCCAGAACCCTGGGGGCGGGCGTGGCGGGAGGCTTCAATCTTGCCTGGAACGTGGCAGTTGTACCGCCCATCAAACTGAATCCGATAATTACCCGAGTACTGTTTCCTGCGTTTGCCAAAATTCAGGACGATACCGAAAAACTACGGGTGAATTTTTACAAGCTGCTATCCGTTGTCGGCATTATCAATTTCCCGGCGCTACTGGGATTGATGGTGGTATCGAATAACGTCGTACCGCTGGTGTTTGGTGAAAAGTGGAACAGTATTGTTCCGGTGCTGCAACTGCTGTGCATTGTGGGTCTGCTGCGCTCAGTCGGTAATCCGATTGGCTCTCTGCTGATGGCCAAAGCACGGGTCGATATCAGCTTCAAATTCAATATATTCAAAACTTTCTTGTTTATCCCCGCCATCCTGGTTGGCGGAAATATGGCGGGTGTGATTGGCGTCACGCTGGGTTTTTTACTGGTACAGGTCATAAACACCATCCTGAGCTATTTCGTGATGATCAAACCGGTACTGGGACCGAGCTATCGGCAGTACATGCTCAGCCTGTGGCTACCGTTTTATCTCTCCTTACCCACGTTGGTGGTGAGTTACGTGCTGGGAATGACACTGCAAAATAAATTGCCGTTAGGTGCGTTGCTGAGCCTACAGATAGCCGCTGGCGCTCTGGCGTTTGTCGTGATGATTATGCTGTCGCGTGATCCGCTGGTGGTGGAAATCAAACGCCAGTTCTGTCGAGGTGAAAAAATGAAAGCCCTGTTCCGCGCAGGATGAATTGCGTTTGTTGTCGTCCGGAGACGCGAAAACCGTTATCCGCACTGATTTTAAGAGGTCATGATGAAATTACTGATTCTGGGCAACCACACCTGCGGAAATCGTGGGGACAGCGCCATTTTGCGCGGTTTGCTGGATGCCATTCATACGCTCCAGCCTGAGACGGAAGTGGATGTGATGAGCCGCTATCCGGTGAGTTCCTCCTGGTTACTAAACCGACCGGTGATGGGCGACCCACTGTATTCACAGATGAAGCAGCATAACAACGCTGCAGGCGTCATGGGGCGCGTAAAGAAAGTGCTGCGTCGTCGCTATCAGCATCAGGTGCTGCTCTCGCGCGTTACCGATTCCGGAAATCTGCGCAACATCGCTATTGCTCAGGGGTTTACTGACTTTGTCCGCTTGTTGTCGCGTTATGACGCCATTATCCAGGTCGGAGGATCGTTTTTTGTCGATCTTTATGGTGTGCCGCAGTTTGAGCATGCACTGTGTTCATTTATGGCCAAAAAACCGCTGTACATGATTGGTCACAGCGTAGGGCCATTCCAGGACGAACAGTTCAATCAGTTGGCGAATTACGTTTTTGGGCACTGCAATGCGCTAATTTTACGAGAGTCGGTCAGTCTGGAACTGATGAAACGCAGTGAAATAACGACAGAGAAAGTTGAGTCGGGTGTGGATACCGCCTGGCTGGTAGACAACCATCACGATGACTTTGAACCGGGTTATGCCGTACAGCACTGGTTACAAACGGCAGCAAAGCAGAAGACTGTCGCCATTACACTACGTGAACTGGCACCGTTTGATAAGCGTCTTGGGACCACACAACAGGCCTATGAGCGAGCCTTTGCCGGCGTGGTTAATCGGATCCTTGACGAAGGTTACCAGGTGATGGCGCTCTCAACCTGTACCGGTATTGATAGTTACAACAAAGATGATCGCATGGTTGCACTGAACCTGCGCCAGTACGTTAACGATCCGACCCGTTATCACGTGGTCATGGATGAACTAAACGATCTCGAAATGGGAAAAATATTGGGCGCATGTGACCTGACGGTGGGCACACGCCTGCACTCTGCCATCATCTCGATGAACTTTATGACGCCGGCGATAGCCATTAATTATGAGCACAAATCGGCGGGAATTATGCAGCAACTGGGATTAGCGGAAATGGCGGTTGATATCCACCATCTGTTGGATGGCAGCCTTGAGGGCAGGGTTGCCGATATCCTGGGACGGTTGGCTGAACTTAATGTCAGGGTAGAGGAGGCCGTTAAGCGTGAACGTGAACACGGTATGCACATGGTGCAATCGGTATTAACGCGTATTGAGGAGGGGAAATGAAAGTCAGCTTTTTCCTGCTTAAATTTCCGCTGTCCTCTGAAACCTTTGTGCTGAATCAGATTACCGCGTTTATCGATATGGGGCATGATGTTGAAATTATCGCGTTATATCAGGGCGATCTTGATAACACTCATGCTTCCTATGTGGACTACCGCCTGGGCGAAAAAACACGATGGTTATTGAAAGAACCGGCTGGCAGGTTGGCAAAGCTGAAATATCGCACCTTGACGATTTTACAGGGCATTACCCGGACTGCGACCTGGAAGGCGTTCAATGTTCCACGCTATGGCGATGAGGCGCGTAATCTGATTTTAGCCGCGATCTGTGCGGCAACCCCGTGCGCATTCCAGGCCGATGTCTTTATTGCGCACTTTGGGCCCGCTGGCGTAACGGCGGCCAAACTGCGTGAACTCGGCGTGATCCGCGGCAAAATAGCCACTGTCTTCCATGGTATTGATGTTTCGCATCGGGACATCCTTGCCCGCTATACCCCCGAATATCAGAAGCTGTTTCAGCGCGGTGATTTGATGTTGCCCATCAGCAATCTCTGGGCCGAACGTTTGCGAAATATGGGATGTCCACCACATAAAATAGCGGTATCGCGTATGGGGATTGATATGACGCGTTTTACACCTCGTGAGGTGAAAGCGCCAGGTACGCCGCTAGAAATTCTTTCCGTTGCACGGTTAACCGAGAAAAAAGGGCTGCATGTCGCTATTGAAGCGTGCCGCCAGTTGAAGGCGCGAGGTATCTCATTTCGTTATCGCATTCTGGGAATTGGCCCTTGGGAGCGTCGGTTACGTACGCTTGTCGAGCAATATCAACTGGATGATGTGATTGAAATGTCAGGATTTAAACCCAGCCATCAGGTTAAAGAGATGCTTGAGCAGGCGGATGTTTTCCTGTTGCCCTCCGTCACGGGGATTGATGGTGACATGGAGGGGATCCCGGTGGCGTTGATGGAAGCCATGGCGGTTGGAATACCGGTCGTTTCTACCGTGCACAGTGGGATCCCTGAGCTGGTGGACGCTGGAAAGTCCGGCTGGCTGGCACCAGAAAATGATGCTCAGGCCCTGGCGGAGCGATTAGCGACGATCAGTATGCTCGACAGTGAGCAAGTGAAGCCGGTGGTGGCGTGCGCCCGCGAAAAAATAGCCGCTGAATTTAACCAGTTGGCGATCAATAAACAGCTAGCCAGTCTGCTGCAAACGATGTAAATCGAGGTTGTATGCCAGAGAAAAAACTCTCCCGACGTACTTTTCTGACGGCAGGTTCTGCGCTTGTCGTACTGCATTCTCCCGTTGCCCGGGCGCTTGAATCACCGGGTAGCGTCAACATTCAGGATTACAATCCCCAGGATTGGGTGGCTTCCTTCCGCCAGGCGTTTTCAGAGGCGCAAACTGTTATCGTGCCTGCTGGTCTGGAGTGCAAGAATATCAATACCGCAATCGTGATCCCGCCAGGTAAAACGTTGCATCTGCAAGGCGGGGTCAGTAGCAGTAGTCGTGGGCGATTTATTCTGCAGGATGGCTGTCGTGTGACAGGGGGGCAGGGGGGGCGCTTGCGAAATATTACCCTTGATGTTCGGGGCTCCGACTGTGTGATAAAAGGCCTAGCCATGAGCGGTTTCGCCCCCGTGGCGCAAATTTATATCGGTGGGAAAACGCCGCGAGCGATGCGTAATCTCACCATTGATGGCATTACCGTCACTCATGCGAATTATGGGATCTTGCGTCAGGGGTTTCATAATCAGATGGATGGCGTACGGATAACCAACAGTCGTTTTAGTGACTTACAGGGTGATGCCATCGAGTGGAATGTCGCGATAAACGACAGTGACATCGTGATTTCAGACCATGTTATAGAACGCATCAATTGTACGAACGGAAATGTTAACTGGGGTATCGGTATTGGGCTGGCAGGTAGTACGTACGACAACACCTACCCAGACGAACTGGCGGTGAAAAGATTTGTGGTAGCAAATATAACGGGCTCGGATTGTCGGCAGTTAGTCCATGTCGAGAACGGCAAACATTTTATCATTCGTAATATTACCGCGCGAAATATCACCCCGGATTTCAGCAAGAAAGCGGGCATCGATAATGCTACAGTCGCTATTTATGGATGTGATAATTTCGTGATCGATAATATCAATATGAAAAATAGCGCAGGGATGCTGATTGGTTACGGTGTGATCAAAGGACGATATTTGTCCATACCACAAAACTTTAAGCTAAATAATATTCAACTGGATAACACACATCTCGATTATAAATTACGTGGTATTCAGATTTCCTCAGGTAATGCAACTTCATTTGTGGCCATTACCAACGTTGAGATGAAGCGCGCGACGCTGGAGCTGCATAACAAACCTCAGCATCTTTTCTTGCGAAATATCAAGGTGATGCAACAATCCACTACAGGGCCAGCATTAAAGATGCACTTTGATCTGCGCAAAGATGTCCGCGGTAAGTTTATGGCCAAACAGGGTACCTTGCTCTCGCTGGCCAACGTTTATGCAGTTAATGAAGCAGGACAAAGCTCGGTTGATATTGACAGCGTAACCCACCAGGTTGTGAATGTCGCGGCAGTGAATTTTCGACTACCGGGTCGGTAATTTTACGACCATTCCTGGCTAAAAACCTACCCGGCTAAGATTATGATTACTGCATTCTGCCGATAAGCGGCGTAACATGCGACCTAACTGAGCAATGTAATTCATACTGGCTAAAACAAGCTAAAAAGCTATAATTCAGCAACTATTGAATAGGTGAATGACTTAATGATTAATTTGAAAGCAGTTATTCCGGTAGCAGGCCTCGGGATGCACATGTTGCCTGCCACAAAGGCCATCCCAAAAGAGATGCTACCGATCGTTGATAAGCCGATGATTCAATACATTGTCGACGAGATTGTAGCTGCAGGTATCAAAGAAATCGTTCTGGTAACACATGCGTCTAAGAACGCGGTTGAGAACCACTTCGACACCTCTTATGAACTTGAATCGCTGCTTGAACAGCGTGTTAAGCGCCAGTTACTGGCCGAAGTGCAGTCCATCTGCCCTCCAGGTGTGACTATCATGAACGTCCGTCAGGCACAATTGCTTGGTCTGGGCCACTCAATTCTTTGCGCACGCCCGGTAATCGGGGACAACCCTTTCGTGGTGGTGTTACCTGACGTCATTCTTGACACGGCGAGCGCGGATCCACTGCGTTACAACCTGGCCGCAATGGTGGCCCGCTTTAATGAGACCGGACGTAGTCAGGTGCTCGCAAAACGTATGGCTGGCGATCTTTCTGAGTATTCCGTTATTCAGACCAAAGAGCCTTTGGATAACGAAGGTAAGGTCAGCCGCATCGTTGAATTTATTGAAAAACCCGATCAGCCGCAAACCCTTGATTCGGACCTGATGGCCGTAGGGCGCTATGTGCTTTCTGCTGATATTTGGGCGGAAATTGAGCGTACACAGCCAGGTGCGTGGGGGCGTATTCAGCTAACGGATGCTATCGCTGAGCTGGCGAAAAAACAGTCTGTTGATGCTATGTTGATGACCGGCGATAGCTACGATTGTGGTAAGAAAATGGGCTATATGCAGGCATTTGTGAAGTACGGACTGCGCAACCTGAAAGAGGGGCCGAAGTTCAGGGATCAAATTTTAAAACTGCTGAGCTAATGCCACTGCTACTCTCATTGCCTACGATTTGAACCGGGTATCGCAGCAGTATATGTAAAGAGTAATGATTTGTCTGATACCCGCAGCATGCTGCTACAACTGTTTTTTTATAAATTTCAAATACTAAAAAAGGTAGATCGGTAAGAAATTACCGGTCCGCCGTAGGACATTTTTCTTGTCTACACAGTGAATAAATAAGAGAATATTCGGTCGAGATATCCCTAATTCGTTGAGGGGTATCAGCAATTTGTTTGCCCAACATAAAATGAGCAGTGTCCTGGTAGCTGTAGAGCCAGTGCGGTAGCGTGCCCATTTGTCATTGAGCGACGATGAGACTCTTTCGTTGGTTTAGTATAACGCATTGATATTTAAGGATTTAAAATGTTACTTCCTGTGATAATGGCTGGTGGTACCGGTAGTCGTTTATGGCCGATGTCGCGCGAGCTCTACCCAAAACAGTTTCTTCGCTTGTATGGACAGCGTTCAATGCTGCAAGAAACAGTGCTCCGCCTGGATGATGTCGATGCACGGGAACCGGTAGTCATTTGCAATCAGGAACACAGATTTCTTGTTGCCGAGCAACTAAGACAAATTAATAAGCTCTCGCATAATATCATTCTTGAACCCGTTGGCCGTAACACTGCGCCAGCAATAGCGCTGGCAGCATTAAGTGCAATAGAGAATGGTGATGACCCAATTCTTCTGGTATTAGCCGCAGATCATATAATTAACAATAAGCCGGCATTCCACCAGGCTGTAAAGTCAGCATTTAAATTTGCCATGCAGGGGCGCCTTGTCACATTTGGGATTGTACCAACTGGTGCAGAAACGGGTTATGGCTATATTCACCGTGGTAAGGAAGAAGTCCTTGGTGAGAATATCGCTTACCAGGTCAACCGTTTCGTGGAAAAACCGAACAAAGAAACTGCGGAAAGTTATTTAGCGTCTGGCGAATATTACTGGAACAGTGGAATGTTTATGTTCCGTGCCAAGAAATATCTTGAAGAACTGGAAAAATTCAGACCGGATATTCTTGAGTCCTGCAAGGCGGCAATCCGCGGTTGCAAAGATAGCGATGAATTTATCAAGATCGATCGCGATCTGTTTATCGCTTGTCCGGATGAGTCCGTTGACTACGCGGTCATGGAGAAAACGACAGACGCTGTCGTCGTTGGGCTTGATGCAGACTGGAGTGACGTGGGTTCCTGGTCGGCGCTATGGGAAGTGAGTCCTAAAGATAAAAAAGGTAATGTTCTGACGGGCGATACCTTCATGCACAACGCAAATAACTGCTATATCAACACTGATGAAAAATTGGTCGCAGCTATCGGTGTCGATAATCTGGTGATCATTAATACAAAAGATGCTGTACTGGTCGTTGATAAAGATCAGGTGCAGGATGTTAAGAAAGTTGTTGAGTATCTTAAAGCTAATCATCGCAGTGAATATAAGCGTCACCGGGAAATATACCGTCCGTGGGGGCGATGCGATGTGGTGGTACAGACCGAGCGTTTTAATGTAAATCGGATCACCGTTAAACCGGGGGCAGCGTTTTCGATGCAGATGCATCACCACCGGACCGAACACTGGGTTGTGCTTTCTGGTACGGGTGAAGTGACGATTAAAGATCAAAAATTCCTGCTGACTGAAAACCAATCAACCTTTATTCCCATCGGAGCACAACATCGACTGGAAAACCCAGGCAAGATTCCATTGGAACTGCTTGAGATCCAATCTGGCTCGTATTTAGGGGATGATGACATTATTCGTATTAAAGACCAGTATGGTCGTTGCTAATTTTTAAGGTAAAAAGATCTATGTCTAAGCTGACTTGTTTTAAAGCCTATGATATTCGCGGAAAATTAGGCGAAGAATTAAATGAAGATATTGCGTATCGCATTGGTCGCGCATACGGTGAATTCCTCAAGCCTAAAACAATCGTGGTGGGCGGTGACGTTCGCTTAACCAGCGAGAGCCTGAAGCTGGCATTAGCGAATGGTCTAATGGATGCGGGTACCGATATCCTCGATATTGGTTTAAGCGGGACAGAAGAGATCTATTTTGCAACTTTCCATCTTGGTGTAGATGGCGGCATCGAAGTTACCGCCAGCCATAATCCGATGGATTATAACGGAATGAAACTGGTTCGCGAAAATGCGAAACCTATCAGTGGTGACACAGGACTACGCGATGTGCAGCGTTTAGCCGAAGAAAATAATTTCGCGCCTGTGGATGCCCAACTGCGCGGCAGCTACAAGAAGATTTCTATCCTTGACGCTTATGTCGATCACTTAATGGGCTACATTGATTTCGCGAACTTCACTCGTCCAATGAAGCTTGTGGTTAACTCTGGCAATGGTGCTGCAGGCCATGTCATTGACGCGATTGAAAAACGTTTCGTTGCTGCTAATGTCCCCGTTTCATTTATTAAAGTTCATCACCAGCCGGATGGCACTTTCCCTAACGGGATCCCTAATCCTCTGTTACCAGAATGCCGCAAAGACACTGCCGATGCTGTTAAAGAACATGGCGCAGATTTAGGGATCGCATTTGACGGCGATTTTGACCGTTGCTTCCTGTTTGATGGAGAAGGGCAGTTTATCGAAGGTTACTACATTGTAGGCCTGTTGGCTGAAGCGTTCTTACAAAAAGAACCGGGCGCGAAGATCATCCATGACCCGCGACTGACCTGGAATACTATCGATATTGTAACTAAAGCTGGCGGCATTCCTGTGATGTCTAAAACGGGCCATGCCTTCATCAAAGAGCGTATGCGTAAGGAAGATGCTATCTACGGTGGCGAGATGAGCGCACATCACTACTTCCGCGATTTTGCATATTGCGATAGTGGGATGATTCCGTGGCTACTTGTAATAGAAATGCTCTCTATAGGACAGACTAGTTTGGTGTCTGTAGTACGGGAAAGAATTAAAACATATCCTTGTAGTGGTGAGATAAATTTCAAACTAAATAACGCTAATGACATCATAGAGATAATTAGGAATAAATACTCAGAATGTAGTGAATTTGAGCATGACATTGATGGTCTAACCCTTGAGTTTATCGATTGGCGCCTTAACATCAGAACATCAAATACAGAGCCTGTTCTACGAGTAAATATAGAAAGTCGTAATTCGGATGATGTAATGAAAAAGAGAACTGCGGAAATTTTGAATTTAATCCGAGGTTTGAATTAATGTTAGGTATAATATTTTCTGCATACAGATATAAAGACTTCATTGTTAATAGCATAAAACGTGACTTTAAAAGTAGATACCAAACTAGTATGCTAGGGGCTGCATGGTTGGTATTACAACCATTATCAATGATAATTGTATATAC
>NZ_JANEWI010000016.1:0-100676 GCF_028069775.1 Citrobacter sp. Igbk 17
GTTGTTTATTACGCAATTCGCTAATAAATAAAATAACCAATAGAAATTAGTTTATAACATACTGATTTAAATGAATTTTTATGAAAGCGAAATATAACAATCATTTTATGCAGGATATTTTGAAAATAGATCAATTGCTTCCTTTTTCGCTTCCACAGAAACTCCAACCCTATTAAGAGGTTGTCACAATCCATGTTCTAAATATTAGAAATATTCTTTACTTATTGACCATCAGCCCTACAGAGGATTACCCATGAAGAAATCTACACTTGTTATTGGCGTCATCGGTGCTGACTGCCATGCAGTAGGCAATAAAGTTCTGGATCGCGTTTTTACTGCTCATGATTTTCACGTAATCAACCTCGGGGTGATGGTGAGCCAGGATGAATATATTGATGCCGCAATTGAAACAGGCGCCGATGCCATCGTGGTGTCCTCCATCTACGGCCACGGCGACATTGACTGCCTCGGCTTACGTGAGCGCTGCATTGAACGCGGCCTGGGCGACATTCTGCTGTATGTCGGCGGTAACCTTGTCGTGGGCAAACACGATTTTGCCGATGTCGAAGTGAAGTTTAAAGAAATGGGCTTCAACCGCGTTTTCGCCCCCAGCCACGACCTGGAAGATGTCTGCTCGCTTATCACTAACGATATTCACCAACACAATGGCCTCGAACAGCGTTGCCTGGAAGAGGCCATCTGATGCAAACAGTTTCTGTCGATATCGGCTCGACATGGACCAAGGCAGCCCTCTTCGCACAGGAAGGAGAGGTGTTAACGCTGGTCAATCATGTCCTGACCCCAACCACCACACATCATCTGGCAGACGGTTTTTTTGCCAGCCTGAATCAGGTGCTGAATGTTGCCGATGCTCGCCCGTTACTGAAAAGTGGTGAAGTGCAGTTGAAGTACTCCTCCTCAGCCAAAGGTGGACTCGCCGTTGCAGCAATGGGGCTGGTGCCTTCCATTACGCTGGAATCGGCGAAAGTTACCGCTCACTCGGCAGGAGCGAAAATCGCGCAATATTATTCCTACAAGCTGAACCGTCATGACATCCAGGAGCTGGAATCCGTACCGCCAGATATCCTGTTGTTTACAGGGGGTACAGATGGCGGTGAAGAAAGCTATGGATTGGCCAATGCGCGTGCACTGGCGGATTCGAAGCTTGATTGCGCCATCATCTATGCCGGAAACCGTGATATTCAGGACGAAATACAAACGATTCTGGGTCACAAAGATCTGACCACGGTAGACAACATCCTGCCGGATCTCGATCACCCGAATCCGTTTGCCGCTCGCCAGGCCATTTGCGATGTGTTCTTGTCACGCATCGTAAAAGGTAAAGGTCTTGACGTCATCGTGGGTGAAACAGGCGAAGACCCCATGCCGACGCCGTGGACGGTGTATGAACTGGTAAAAGCAATTAGCGATTACGACAGCGCATGGAAGGAATTCATGCTGATCGATATGGGTGGCGCCACCACGGATGTCTATTCAGCCAGCGCGAATACCCTCTCCCCCGATACTGTCCTGCATGGTGTCCCTGAACCTTTCGTCAAACGTACCGTTGAAGGTGATTTGGGCATGCGCGTTTCCGCCGTCGTGGTGGGAGAAAGCACGCAGGATATGGTGAAAGTTGTTTTCGCCCAACAGCCACAACGTGAGGAGGCGTTTTATCGCTACCTGCGCCATCTGGTTGGGCAGCCGGACTACCTGCCGGTCAACGAGGAAGAGAAATATTTCGACACTCTGTTAGCCGGTTTGTGCGTGGGCTATGCCACTGAGCGCCACGCGGGCACTAAGAAGCAGGTTTGCACCTGCGTCGGTAACGTGGATTTACAGATGGGTCGCGATCTCACCACCGTACGGAAAGTTGTCGGTTCAGGTGGATGGCTCTCTCGCGCCAGCCAGTTCGATATTCATAACTGGCTCAAATACCGGGAGCTGGACGACCAGGGTAAAAGAATTCTGTTACCGAATCAGTTTGAGTATTACCGCGATTCATATGGCCTGCTCCCTCTACTGGCAAACGTCGCCAGGCTGCACCCGCAAGCCGCTGCTCGCACCAGCATTCAGTGTTTAACCCTACAAAACTAAAGGCAGCTACGAATGGAACTTCGAAATAAAAAATTGACCCACGACGAATTCATGACCGAAAGGCACCAGGTGTTGCAAACCTGGGAAACCGGCAAAGACGTTGAGAACTTCGAAGATGGCGTGAAGTACCAGCAATCAATTCCAGATTCAAAACGCTTCTCCCTCGCGCTGTTGAAGGCCGATCAAGAAGGTAAAACGCTGAGCCAGCCGCGTGCAGGCGTCGCACTCATGGATGAACACATTGAGCTGCTTAAAACATTGCAGGAAGAATGTGACCTCCTGCCAAGTACAATCGATGCCTATACCCGTCTGAACCGGTATGAAGAAGCGGCTGTCGGGATCCAAAAATCTATCGAGGCGGGCACCTCCAAACTGAATGGTTTACCCGTCGTCAATCATGGGGTTGCTGCCTGCCGCCGTATGACTGAGTCGCTGGAGAAACCAATCCAGGTCCGCCACGGTACGCCAGATGCACGTCTGCTGGCAGAAATCGCCATGGCCAGTGGCTTTACCAGCTACGAAGGTGGCGGTATCTCCTACAACATCCCTTACGCCAAACGCGTCACTCTGGAAAAATCCATTCGTGACTGGCAGTACTGCGATCGCCTGATGGGACTGTACGAAGAAAATGGTATTCGCATCAACCGTGAACCGTTTGGTCCGTTGACCGGCACCCTGATCCCGCCGTTTATGTCCCACTCGGTGGCGATTATCGAAGGTCTGCTGGCACTGGAACAAGGCGTGAAGTCCATTACCGTCGGTTACGGCCAGGTCGGTAGTTTGACGCAGGATATCGCAGCCATTCAGGCACTGCGCGAACTGTCCCACGAATACTTCCATAACCACGGCTTCGATGATTATGAGCTGAGTACCGTATTCCACCAGTGGATGGGCGGATTCCCGGAAGATGAAGCAAAAGCCTTCTCCGTTATCGCCTGGGGCGCTGCGGTTGCTGGCATGTCCGGTGCCACAAAAGTCATTACCAAGAGCCCGCATGAAGCCTTCGGCATCCCAACCGCCGCGGCTAACGCTCAGGGTCTTAAAGCGTCACGCCAGATGCTTAACATGGTCAGCGACCAGAAGTTCCCGCAGTGCGCTGCCGTGGAACAGGAAGTCGAACTGATTAAGAGTGAAGTCCGCGCAGTACTGAAAAAAGTCTTCGAGCTGGGTAATGGCGACATTGCACGCGGTACGGTACTGGCTTTTGAAGCTGGTGTTCTGGATGTCCCCTTCGCCCCAGCCGCTTGCAACGCAGGCAAAATTCTGCCGGTGCGCGATAACACAGGTGCTATCCGTATTCTCGAAGCCGGTGCAGTTCCACTGCCGAAAGACATTCTCGCGCTGCACCACGACTACGTCTCAGAGCGCGCACATTTTGAAGGTCGCAAACCTTCTTTCCAGATGGTCATTGATGACATCAACGCCGTATCCCACAGTAAATTAATAGGAAGACCATAATGAAAATCAAACAGGCCCTTTTCACCGCTGGCTACTCCTCATTTTATTTTGACGATCAGCAGGCCATCAAAAACGGCGCAGGTCATGACGGCTTTATCTATACCGGCGATCCGGTAACGCCAGGCTTTACCTCCGTGCGTCAGGCTGGTGAATGCGTATCCGTCCAGCTGGTTCTGGAAAACGGCGCGGTCGCAGTGGGTGATTGCGCTGCGGTGCAATATTCAGGTGCCGGCGGCCGTGATCCGCTGTTCCTGGCTGAGAACTTCATTCCATTCCTCAACGATCACATCAAACCGCTGCTGGAAGGTCGTGACGTTGATGCATTCCTGCCGAATGCCCGTTTCTTTGACCAACTGCGTATTGACGGCCACCTGCTGCATACCGCCGTTCGTTATGGTCTGTCTCAGGCACTGCTTGACGCGGCGGCACTGGCCACCGGTCGTCTGAAAACTGAAGTGGTATGCGACGAGTGGCAACTGCCGTGCGTACCAGAAGCCATTCCATTATTTGGTCAGAGTGGTGACGACCGCTATATCGCCGTCGACAAAATGATCCTCAAAGGTGTGGATGTCCTGCCGCATGCACTGATCAATAACGTTGAAGAGAAGCTGGGCTTTAAAGGCGAAAAACTGCGTGAGTATGTGCGTTGGCTGTCTGACCGTATCTTAAGCCTGCGCACTAGCGAGCGTTATCACCCGACGCTGCATATCGATGTGTACGGCACGATCGGCCTGATTTTTGATATGGACCCGGTGCGTTGCGCCGAATACATCGCCAGCCTGGAAGCCGAAGCTCAAGGCCTGCCGCTGTACATTGAAGGTCCGGTTGATGCCGGCAACAAACCGGATCAGATCCGCATGTTGACCGCCATCACCAAAGAGCTGACCCGTCTGGGCTCCGGCGTGAAAATCGTGGCTGATGAATGGTGTAACACCTACCAGGACATCGTGGACTTCACCGACGCGGGCAGCTGCCACATGGTGCAGATCAAAACCCCGGACCTGGGCGGTATTCACAACATCGTTGATGCGGTGCTGTATTGCAACAAACACGCCATGGAAGCCTATCAGGGCGGTACCTGTAACGAAACCGAGATCAGTGCTCGCACCTGTGTCCACGTCGCACTGGCCGCACGCCCAATGCGCATGCTGGTAAAACCGGGTATGGGATTCGATGAAGGTCTCAACATCGTGTTTAACGAAATGAACCGCACCATCGCGCTGTTGCAAACTAAGGATTAAGAGATGGCACGCACATTTAAGATCTTATCGCCTACGGCTATCCTGGGTTATGGCTTCCCGGAAGAGAGTTTTCGTAAAGCCATGGAAGAGTCACCGGATCTTATTGCTGTTGACGCAGGTTCCTCCGATCCTGGCCCCCACTACCTGGGGGCAGGTAAACCCTTCACTGACAGGGCTGGGGTAAAACGCGATCTGCGCTATATGATCGTGGCGGGCGTTAAGAACAACATCCCTGTAGTTATCGGCACCGCCGGTGGTTCCGGTGCTGCTCCGCATTTGGAGTGGTGCCGCCAGATAATCCATGAGATTGCCCAGGAAGAAAAACTGTCTTTCTCCATGGCGCTGATTCCGTCTGATGTTGATAAAGAAGTGGTTCACCAGGCACTGGATAACGGCAAAATCACCGCGCTGGATTTCGTGCCTGAGTTAACTCACGAAGCCATCGAAGACAGCACCTACATCGTCGCGCAGATGGGTGTCGAACCTTTCCAGCGTGCGCTGAAAGCAGGTGCACAGGTTGTTCTGGGCGGACGCGCTTACGATCCAGCCTGCTTCGCGGCGCTGCCGATTATGCAAGGCTTTGATGAAGGTCTGGCGTTGCACTGCGGTAAGATCCTTGAGTGTGCTGCCATTGCAGCAACCCCTGGCTCCGGCTCGGATTGCGCAATGGGGATCATCGACGACAACGGCTTTACGCTGAAGGCGTTCAATCCAAAGCGTAAGTTCACCGAAACCTCCGCTGCGGCGCATACCTTGTACGAGAAGTCCGACCCGTACTTCCTGCCGGGACCAGGCGGCGTACTGAATCTGAAGGCATGTACTTTCACCGCAGTTAACGAAGGTGAAGTGTATGTCAGCGGTTCGCGTCATGAAGAAACGCCGTATGCACTGAAACTGGAAGGCGCACGTCAGGTTGGCTTCCGCTGCCTGACTATCGCTGGGACGCGCGACCCGATAATGATTGCCGGTATCGACACCATTCTCGAAGAAGTACAGGCAAGCGTGGCACGTAACCTCTCACTGAATGATGACAGTATCCGCATGACGTTCCACCTTTACGGTAAGAATGGCGTGATGGGTAATCATGAACCGATGAAAACCGCGGGTCATGAACTGGGGATTTTACTGGACGTCGTCGCGCCAACGCAGGATATCGCCAACAGCGTTTGCTCGCTGGTGCGCTCTACCCTACTGCACTACGGCTATGAAAATCGTATTGCGACCGCGGGCAACCTCGCTTTCCCATTCTCGCCATCTGATATTCAGAGTGGGCCGGTGTATGAGTTCTCGATCTATCACCTGATTGAAGCCAGCGATGCACTGCGGTTTGATTTCCACATTGAGCAGGTGACGCCAGAAGGAGTTCAGGCATGAAACAATCAATTTGTTCACTGGCGCAGGTCATTCGCTCCAAAAATGCCGGACCGTACGAACTGGTTTTAGATATTTTGTTTAAAACCCGGGAAGACTATCAGCGGGTAAAGCGTTCGGAGCAATTAACTCCGCAACTTATTGCTGGGTTATATAATGTTGAACCTGATTTTATTCACAATATTGTCTGGTTTGATCCCGCTAACGCAGTAAAAATTGTCATGCCGCGCGATATTATTTCCGGCAATGTCGGTGACAATGATGTTTATGGCGCGCAGCAACACGCACCATTATTAAGTATTGAATTCGATCTGTAACAAAAAAACACAATAACAGCCATTGGAGCACAGAGTTCAGCGGTATCACAGTGCTTCGAATATTCATGCGGTTGGTCACAACAGGCGTGCGTCTGAGCTGCTGTCCGGGCTCAGGCACACGCCACCCTACATTATTCCAATTACCAGCCTTTATCCGATGGAGTACACATGAAGAAAATTAGTTTAACGAAGATGATCATATTAGGCCTGATACTCGGCATGATTGCCGGGGTGGCCATTAATAATATGGCCGCGGCTGAAACAGCAAAATCATATGCACAGGATATTTCCATTTTCACCACTATATTCTTACGTATGGTGAAGATGATTATTGCGCCATTGGTTATTTCAACTCTGGTTGTCGGTATTGCCAAGATGGGCGATGCCAAAACGCTGGGTCGTATATTTTCTAAAACCTTTTTCCTGTTTATTTGTGCCTCACTGCTGTCAATCGCATTGGGTCTGGTTATCGTTAATATCTTCCAGCCGGGCGCAGGCATCAACTTTGTTGCTCATGACGCAGGCGCTGTTGCCGCTGTTAAGTCAGAGCCGTTCACGCTGAAAGTCTTTATCTCACATGCCGTACCAACCAGTATCGTTGACGCAATGGCGCGTAACGAAATTCTGCAGATCGTGGTGTTCTCCATTTTCCTCGGTTGCAGCCTGGCCGCCATCGGTGAAAAAGCCGAGCCTATCGTTAAGGTTCTGGATTCGCTGGTACACGTCATGCTGAAGTTGACAGGCTACGTCATGCTGTTTGCCCCACTGACCGTTTTCGCGGCTATTTCCGGTCTGATTGCCGAGCGTGGTCTGGGTGTAATGGTCAGTGCCGGTATCTTTATGGGCGAGTTCTACCTGACACTGGGTATGCTGTGGGCAATTCTGATTGGCCTGTCGACACTCATTGTTGGTCCTTGCATCAGCCGTCTCACCAAATCAATCTTCGAACCGGCGCTGTTGGCCTTTACCACGTCCAGTTCTGAAGCGGCCTTCCCTGGCACGCTGGATAAGCTGGAAAAATTCGGCGTATCGTCAAAAATTGCCAGCTTCGTTTTGCCGATTGGCTACTCCTTTAACCTCGTCGGTTCCATGGCCTATTGCTCCTTTGCCACCGTCTTTATTGCCCAGGCGTGCAACATTGAGCTGAGCATGGGCGAGCAAATCACCATGCTGCTGATCCTGATGCTGACCTCGAAAGGGATGGCGGGCGTACCGCGTGCATCCATGGTGGTTATCGCCGCAACCCTGAACCAGTTCAACATTCCGGAAGCCGGTCTGATCCTGCTGATGGGCGTCGATCCGTTCCTCGATATGGGGCGTTCAGCCACTAACGTCATGAGTAATGCCATGGGTGCTGCCATTGTAGGTCGCTGGGAAGGTGAACACTTTGGTTCAGGCTGCCGCGGAACAGCGCCAGTCAAAACACCGGAGCAAGACCGCCCGGTTACCGAAACAGAGGTCGCGTTGTCCTGATAGCAGAAGGACGACTAGTCGTAGGCCGGATAAAACGCGCCAGCGTTGCCATCCGGCAATTATACCGTGTTAACGCCGGATGGCGGCGTAAACGCCTTATCCGGCCTACAGGATAGTTTTCCCAACAACATCAACAGGAACGCACAATGAACAAAACAATTATCGGCGTGAGTCTCTTTGCTTTCAGCGTCTTGTTTAGCTCTGCCTCATTCGCGCAAACCACGCCGGACTACGCAAAGCTAATAGAGCAGGCACATCAGAAATACAAAAGTAACAATGATGGAAAAGTCGCCGACTATATCCCTGCCCTGGCGAGCTACAGTCCCAATAATTTTGCCATCACCATTGCCACAGTAGACGGAAAAATCTACCAGGTGGGTGATGTTAAAAAGCCCTTCCCGATGGAATCCCTGAGTAAAGTCTTCACCATGGCACTGGCTATGGAGCAGCATGGCCCGCAGGTGGTTCTGGATAAACTCGGGGCCAATGCCACCGGCATGCCATTCAACTCAGGTTTAGCCGTTGAACTCACGAAAGGCGCACCGGAAAACCCACTGGTGAATGCAGGTGCAATGAGCACCGTCAGCCTGATTGAGGCCAAAGACAAAACCGATCGCTGGAACAAAATCCTCAACAACCTGAATGTCTGGGCGGATGCCTCACTGACGGTCAACGAACCGGTATTCAAGTCCGAGATGGAAACCAATCAGCACAACCAGGCACTGGCGAAGCTGATGGAGTCCTACAACAGTTTCTACGGCAACACAGAGGAAGCGGTAGAAATTTATACCCGCCAATGCTCAGTGGACATCACCGTTGAGCAACTGGCCAAAATGGGTGCCGTACTCGCGAACAAAGGCAAGTCGCCCTTCAACGGTAAGCAGTTGCTGAATGAACGCTATGTGCCACAGGTGCTGGCTGAAATGGCAATTGCCGGGCTGTACGACGGCAGCGGCAAATGGCTGTACAGCGTCGGAATTCCGGCGAAAAGCGGCGTTGGCGGCGGAATGGTTGCGGTAGTGCCCGGCAAATATGCGATTGCCGTCTATTCTCCGCCGTTGGACGAAGCCGGTAACAGCGTTCGTGCCCAGAAAACTATCGAATATGTCGCTGACGAGACCAAAGCCAATGTCTTTTTAGCAAAATAACTCTATGCCGGATGGCGCTTCGCTTATCCGGCCTACGATTAGCACATTTATTTACGCCGTCATCCGGCAAAAATGAAGAGGTGAGAAGTAAACATGTCTAAACCATTTGTCTGGCAGGAACTCTTTGTTCAGAGTAAAGATAATACCGAATATGAATTGCTCAGTAATCAACACATTACGGTGACGGAGTTAGACGGAGAGGAAGTTATTAAGGTTGCGCCGGAAGCGTTAACCTTGTTAGCACAGCAGGCATTTTATGAGGCCTCATTTTTCCTGCGCGCCGGACATTTGAAACAGATTGCCAGCATTTTGCACGATCCACAGGCCAGCAGTAATGACAAGTATGTCGCATTACAGCTGCTGCGCAATGCCGAAGTCTCAGCCAAAGGCGTACTACCAAACTGCCAGGACACCGGTACCGCCACCATTGTCGCCAGCAAAGGCCAGCAGGTCTGGACCGGTGGCGATGATGCCGAAGCATTAAGCAAGGGTGTATATACCACCTTTACGGAAAGTAACCTGCGCTATTCACAAAATGCCCCGCTGGACATGTATAACGAGGTCAATACCCAGACCAACCTGCCTGCACAAATCGACATCAGCGCGACGCTGGGTAGCGAATACCGTTTCCTGTTCGTCAACAAAGGTGGTGGCTCTGCTAACAAAGCCGCGTTGTTCCAGGAAACCAAATCTATTCTGCAGCCGGAGAAATTGACGGCTTTCCTGATCGAAAAAATGAAATCGCTGGGCACTGCCGCTTGTCCGCCGTACCACATCGCCTTTGTGGTTGGCGGATTATCTGCCGATCAGTCGCTAAAAGTTGCGAAGCTGGCATCGACCAAATATTACGATAACCTGCCCACCAGCGGGAATGAACTGGGCCAGGCATTCCGCGATACAGCACTGGAAGCCGAACTGCTCAATGCCAGCCGCGAATTTGGCATCGGCGCGCAGTTTGGTGGCAAATACTTTGCCCACGACATTCGTGTTATTCGTCTGCCGCGCCACGGTGGCTCCTGCCCTATCGCCATGGCGCTCTCCTGCTCGGCTGACCGCAACATCAAGGCTAAAATTAATAAACACGGTATCTGGCTGGAGAAACTCGAACATAACCCAGGTAAGTTTATTCCCGACTCTCACCGCGTTGAAAACACCGCCCAGACGGTACAGCTCAACCTCGATCGCCCGTTGCGTGACATTCTTAATGATTTGTCAGCTCTGCCCATTGGTACCCGCCTGTCGCTCAGCGGCCCGATTGTTGTCGCTCGCGATATCGCCCACGCAAACATTAAAGCGCGTCTGGATAACGGCGAACCGATGCCGGAATACATGAAAAAGCATATCGTTTATTACGCAGGTCCCGCCAAAACCCCGGAAAATCAGGCCTGTGGATCAATGGGTCCGACCACCGGCGGGCGTATGGATGGGTATGTCGATGCTTTCCAGGCACAAGGCGGCAGCCTCATTATGCTCACCAAGGGTAACCGCAGCCAGCAGGTTACTGATGCCTGCCACAAACACGGTGGATTTAGCCTCGGCAGCATCGGCGGCGCAGCGGCTCTGCTGGCACAGCAATATGTGAAGAGCCTGCACTGCCTTGAGTATCCCGAACTGGGCATGGAAGCGGTCTGGATGATGGAAGTTAAAAATATGCCAGCCTTCGTCTTAGTGGATGACAAAGGCAATAACTTCTTCAGTCAGTTTGAACAGCAGCATCGCTGCGCAACCTGCCCGGCAGGACATTAAGGAGCGACCATGGAAGCGCGAGCCAACAATGACCGACATCGCCAGCGTCAGCAAAAGCTGAAAGCGCAGGTCGATACCCGCGTGGCGGCAGCAACGGAGAAAAAAGGGATTCTGATTGTCTTCACCGGCAATGGCAAAGGGAAATCCACCGCAGCCTTCGGCACGGCGACGCGCGCGGTTGGTCACGGAAAAACCGTTGGCGTCGCGCAGTTTATTAAAGGCCAGTGGGATAATGGCGAGTACAACACGCTGCACCCTCTAGGCGTGGAGTTTCATATTATGGGTACCGGTTTTACCTGGGAAACCCAGAACCGGGAAGCCGATATCGAGGCGGCCACGGCAGTGTGGCAGGAAAGTAAGCGCATGCTAGCCGATGCGCATTATGATCTGGTCGTACTGGACGAACTCACTTATATGTTGGCTTATCACTATCTGGATACTCAGGAGGTTATCAGCGCCATCGAAAATCGCCCTGCCGACCAGAGTGTGATAGTCACCGGGCGCGGTTGCCATGCGCTGTTACTTGAACTTGCCGATACGGTCAGCGAGCTTCGCCCGGTTAAACACGCTTTTGATAGCGGCATTCAGGCACAGCCAGGTATCGACTGGTAATCGCTCCTTTGCCGGATAAGGCGTTTAAGCCGCATCCGGCGATTTGCCCAATGCCGCGATGCTTATCGCGGCCTATGGTGAACACTGAAACCTGTAGGCCTGATAAGGCGCAAGCCGCTATCAGGCAGCCGACACCACGGATTTATTTAGCAACCAGTTGCGGAAGATCTCCAAATGCAGGGACTCTGATTTCTCCTCCCGCCACGTCATGATAAATCGATTCCCGGTACGCATTGGAACATCGCAAGGAATCACCATATCTCCACTATCCAGATCGTGCTGAATGGCAAAACGGGGTAGCAATGCGACACCAAGGTTGGAGCGTACCGCCGCAATCAGCATCGACAAGAGATCAAATCGCGGACCTTTATTCACCAGCGGACTGCTGACATCGGACAGCGCAAACCATTCCTGCCAGCCTTTGATGCGGGTGCTTTGATGCAATAGCGGGTATTCGTTCAGCAGTTCATCGACGGACAGCTTCCGGTCCGGTTCGGCAAGCAGGCAACGACTGCACACGGGCAGAATTTCCTCTTCGAACAGATACTCTACCCCCGACCACGGAGAGTAAAAATCTTCCCGCATGATCGCTGCGTCATATTCCCGGTTAAGAAAATCACCAATATTCGCCAGAGAATGAATATTAACGATAATATCAGGATTGAGTTTATTGAACTCACGCAGGTTTGGGATCAGCCAGTGCGTACTGAACGTCGGGTTAACTGCCAGTTCGATCACTTGTACGGTCGGCTGCCATGTCATGATCGTCGTCGTGTCTCGTTCAAGCTTGTTCAGTGTCTCTTTAACGATAGTTAAATAGTGTTTGCCTGCCGCATTTAAAAAAATGCGTTTTTTGGCATGATTAAATAGCGCTGTATTAAGAAAATCCTCTAGCGCATTCACCTGGCGGAAAACAGCACTTTGTGTTAAAGCCAGCTCTTCAGCTGCCCGGGTATAACTTTCGTGACGCGCAACCACTTCAAAAGTTACCAGCAACTCCGTTTTGGGTATTTTTCCTCTCATAACCTCTTCCATATGCAGCGTACAAAAATAGTTTAATTTATAAAAAATAATTCATGCCACCCGAGTAAACATCGAGTGTTATATTTTATTTCAGGCATTGATGTCATTGATCCAATCCATGATTTGTTCATACTGATGGCGGATAAATATTAACCAATAATACTCAAGCACAACAATAAACACAATTTAATTAAGGTTAAATTCAGACACATAGCGCCAATAAGTTCTTAATAATTTTTCAAGTCATCTTGTTTATTGTGGAAAAAACTTTGCGAGATTAATCAATATTATCCTTGCGATAATTTAGGAAAATTTAGCGTTATAACTTACAGGCAAACGACTGCTTTTAATCATTCTCCGGGGTGGTTCTGCCTTTTTTTGTTAGACGTGATAAAGGACACAATGTGAAAACTTTCGGAAAGGTCTGGCTCGTTGGCGCAGGTCCCGGTGATATTTCATTACTCACCCTCAAAGCAGTGATGTGCATTAAACAAGCGGATGTCATTATTTACGACAGGTTGGTCAATCCTAAGATTCTGGAATGGGCATCCGCTGACTGTGAGCTTATCAATGTCGGTAAGAATCCGGGATTTCATTGCGTTCCACAGGATGAAATCAATGCGCTTCTCGTTCAGTATGCCCAGACGCATCACAATATCGTGCGCTTAAAAGGTGGCGATCCTTACGTATTTGGTCGTGGGGCCGAAGAAGCTGAAGGGCTTATCGAGCCGGGGATTCCTTTTGAAGTCGTCCCCGGTATCAGTTCAACCATTGGGGGATTAACCTGTGCCGGGATCCCGGTAACACATCGCGATTACGCCTCTGGTTTTCACGTGGTGACTGGCCATACACGCGAAGGTAATCAGCAACAGGACTGGCGCCAACTGGCCAAACTGAACGGTACATTGGTTATCGTCATGGGTATCGCGAATCTTGCATTCATCTGTGAAGAGCTACTGATGGGCGGAAAACCGGCGGAGACACCCGCGGCCATTATCATGTCCGCGACCCGGGAGAATCAGCGCCGACTGACCTGTACTCTCGGATCGTTACTGAGCAATGCGCAGGAAGCCAACATTACGCCGCCTGCACTGGTAGTCATTGGTGATGTCGTCACGCTGAGCGATCGTCTGTCTTTCATTCCTGCCGCTATCGAACTCCCTGAACATCTTTACTGCGAGAGTCTGGCGTGACGAAAAGACTGGGGTGATGTTTGATGCGCCGCCCGGAAAACGCGACAAAAATAACTGGTTTGTGCGTACTGAAGTTTCCGGGCAATACTGTCTATTGAATGAATAGGATCATGTAATAACTCCCCCGCCTTTTGCATTTTTTTCTGATTTACCCAGGTTTTAAAATTAACACCCTGACGCTTCTTAAAAAATCGACTAAAATAATTTGCACTTAAACAGACATGTGCTGCCACAGACTCCAGGGATAAGTCACTATACAAGTTTTCATCAATATATCGCAGTGCCGCCAGTAGTTTTTTCTCATGACGAGAAAGCTCCGTTAAATAGTGCCGGACGCTACTTACCGGTTTATCAAATACCACTTCAGATTGTTTTTCTTCTCTCTCAAAATTATTAACAATAAAATGCAATAAATTAGCCGATGCCACCAGCGTATTATTCTCAACCGCAACAAGTTGATCCCACTCGGTTTTTATTTCAGGATCGCCCATCCATCGTAATTCATCTTCAACGACGATAGTTTTATATTCCTGGTACTTAGCCCGAACCTGACCACAGATAATAAAACCATGCAGATTCCCCTCATAAATTAATGGTATGGAGAACAAACTTAACCCTGCATGGCAGCTGAATATTCTGGGTTTACACTGTTTCAGTGCCTCAAAAGCACACTGTTTATCGCACACCTGGCAACCAACACTGTAGCGTTTATTCGCTCTCATCAGCTTACAGAATGAATTAAAATTATGGCAGTCAGAGAGTGCTCTGCCTGTAACATCAACGACTACCGTTGCTAACCCCGTCGCATTGGAGAAAACTTCTGCTATAGAGAAAAAACATGGTAAGTAATCATCCTGAATTTTCAGCGACACATCATCCTCCAACCTTAATATGACTAAAGGCGGTAATATGCAAAATCCAGGCAAAAGAAAGAATGATGCTCGCCGCAAAAAATAATCTCATTTGTGAAGATGAATGTGATCAAATTGCATGATGCGAGATGACAGAAAATAAAAAAGGCCATCAATAGATGGCCAACCATGTCGAAAACGAATCAGTCTTGCTTCCTTCGCGTAACAGCTGTTTTCTGCTACGCGAAAGAGTCGGACCTTATACTGCTTTTTGAGAATTACTTAATTACCGCTTTCAGCGCTTCGCCAATATCGGCCAGACTACGCACGGTTTTCACACCAGCAGCTTCCAGCGCAGCGAATTTCTCATCCGCTGTCCCTTTACCACCCGCGATGATTGCGCCCGCGTGCCCCATACGTTTGCCTTTCGGCGCGGTCACACCTGCGATGTAACCCACAACCGGCTTAGTCACGTGATCTTTAATGTACGCAGCCGCTTCTTCTTCTGCGCTACCGCCGATCTCACCGATCATCACGATCGCTTCAGTCTGCGGATCTTCCTGGAACAGTTTCAGGATATCGATAAAGTTAGAGCCTGGGATCGGGTCACCGCCGATACCGACACAGGTAGACTGGCCAAAACCGTAGTCGGTGGTCTGCTTAACCGCTTCATAGGTCAGCGTACCGGAACGGGAAACAATGCCCACTTTACCCGGTTTATGAATGTGGCCCGGCATGATGCCGATTTTACATTCGCCCGGGGTGATAACACCTGGGCAGTTCGGGCCGATCATGCGTACGCCAGCTTCATCCAGTTTCACTTTCACGGTCAGCATATCCAGCGTTGGGATACCTTCGGTGATGGTGATGATCAGTTTGATGCCTGCATCGATAGCTTCCAGGATGGAATCTTTGCAAAACGGTGCCGGAACGTAGATAACGGTGGCGGTTGCGCCGGTCGCTTCTACGGCTTCACGTACGGTATTGAATACCGGCAGACCCAGATGCGTGGTGCCACCTTTACCCGGTGTAACGCCACCGACCATTTGCGTACCGTAAGCAATAGCCTGTTCAGAGTGGAATGTCCCCTGGCTACCGGTGAAGCCCTGGCAGATAACCTTGGTATCTTTATTAATTAAAACTGACATTATTTCCCCTCCACTGCGGCAACAACCTGCTGAGCTGCATCCGTCAGACTTTTCGCTGCAATAATATTCAGGCCGCTGTCAGCCAGTTTCTTCGCGCCGAGTTCGGCGTTGTTGCCTTCCAGACGCACAACAACAGGAACGTTAACACCCACTTCAGCTACCGCACCGATGATACCGTCAGCGATCAGATCGCAACGAACGATACCGCCGAAGATGTTAACCAGAACAGCTTTAACATTGTCGTCAGAGAGGATGATTTTGAATGCTTCGGTTACACGTTCTTTGGTCGCGCCGCCGCCAACGTCCAGGAAGTTCGCTGGTTCACCGCCGTGCAGTTTAACGATATCCATGGTGCCCATTGCCAGGCCCGCACCGTTAACCATACAACCAATGTTCCCGTCCAGTGCGACGTAGTTCAGTTCCCACTGTGCAGCCTGCGCTTCACGCGGATCTTCCTGAGACTGGTCGCGCATTTCACGCAGGTCAGCCTGGCGGAACAGCGCGTTACCGTCAGCGCCCAGTTTGCCGTCGAGGCAGATCAGATCGCCTTGTTTGGTTACCACCAGCGGGTTGATTTCGATCAGCGCCAGGTCGCGCTCCAGGAAAATCGTCGCCAGCCCCATGAAGATCTTGGTGAACTGCTGAACCTGTTTACCTTCCAGACCCAGTTTGAACGCCAGTTCACGACCCTGGTAAGGCATTGGGCCAGCCAGCGGATCGAGCGCCACCTTGTGGATCAGGTGTGGCGTTTCTTCCGCCACTTTTTCGATTTCCACACCGCCTTCGGTAGAGGCCATAAAGACCACGCGACGGGAACTACGGTCAACCACTGCGCCGAGGTAAAGTTCTTTACCAATGTCGGTCGCAGCTTCAACCAGAATCTGGTTTACCGGTTGGCCATGTGCGTCTGTCTGGTAAGTGACCAGACGTTTACCCAGCCAGTGTTCAGCAAAAGCGCGAATGTCTTCTTTGCTGTTAACAACCTTCACACCGCCCGCTTTACCACGGCCACCAGCGTGAACCTGACATTTTACTACCCACGGGCCTGCGCCGATTTTAGATGCGGCTTCTTCGGCTTCACGCGGAGTAGTACAGGCATAACCCACCGGTGCCGGTAAGCCATAGCGGGCAAAAAGTTGTTTTGCCTGATATTCATGTAAGTTCATGTGTTCTGTCCATCCTTCAGGTAATCGTTATCTTTTACCCGTAGGCCTGATAAGGCGTCCAGACCTACGGGGCAGGTGATACTCTTTTTGGTTACACGTCCAGCAGCAGACGTGTTGGATCTTCCAGCAACTCTTTAATGGTTACCAGGAAGCCTACTGACTCACGACCATCGATCAGACGGTGGTCATAAGACAGCGCCAGATACATCATCGGCAGGATTTCAACCTTACCGTCTACCGCCATCGGTCTGTCTTTGATGGCATGCATACCCAGGATGGCACTCTGCGGCGGGTTGATGATAGGCGTAGACATCAGGGAACCGAACACACCACCGTTAGTGATGGTGAAGTTACCGCCCGTCAGATCTTCAACCGTCAGCTTGCCGTCACGACCTTTTACTGCCAGTTCTTTAATATTCTTCTCGATGTCGGCCATACCCAGCAGATCAACATCACGCAGTACCGGGGTAACCAGACCACGCGGCGTGGAGACCGCCATGCTGACATCAAAGTAGTTGTGATAAACCACGTCATCACCATCGATAGACGCGTTCACTTCCGGATAGCGTTTCAGCGCTTCAACAACGGCTTTAACGTAGAAAGACATAAAGCCCAGACGGATACCGTGGCGTTTCTCAAACGCGTCACCGTACTGCTTACGCAGGTCCATGATTGGCTTCATGTTGACTTCGTTGAAGGTTGTCAGCATCGCGGTAGAGTTTTTCGCTTCCAGCAGACGCTCAGCCACGCGCTTACGTAGACGGGTCATCGGAACGCGTTTTTCACCACGTGCGCCCAGCGCAGGCTGTGCCGCAGGTGCTGCGGCCGGTGCTTTCGCTTCAGCTTTCGCCGCCGGCGCTTTAGCCAGATGTTTTTCAACATCTTCACGCGTAATACGTCCACCAACGCCTGTGCCGTTGATAGCGCTGGCTTCGAGGTTATGCTCACCCAACAGGCGACGGATTGCCGGGCTCAGGGCATCGTTGTTCTGCTCAGTGAGGGACGCCTGCTGGCGCTGCGCCGGAGTAGAATCTTTCTCTTCAGACTTGGCGCTGGTCTCTTTACCGGCGCTGTTGCCTTCACGCAGGCGACCGAGGATCTGGCGAGAAGTTACCGTTGTCCCTTCATCTTCCAGGACCGCATCAAGAATACCGTCCGCTGATGCCGGTACTTCCAGTACCACTTTGTCAGTTTCGATTTCTACCAGTACTTCATCACGACGTACTGCATCGCCCGGTTTTTTGTGCCAGGTTGCAACCGTTGCATCCGCTACGGATTCAGGCAGGTCGGGAACAAGAATATCTACGCTACTCATTATTTATCCTTTATTTAATCGACGTTCAGCGCGTCATTTACCAGATCTTGTTGCTGTTTCTGGTGAACGGACATATATCCTACTGCCGGAGAGGCAGAGGCCGGGCGACCTGCATAACGCAGAGCTGACCCAAATGGAATTACTTCACGGAAATGATGCTGGCTGCAGTACCATGCGCCCTGGTTAAGCGGCTCTTCCTGGCACCAGACAAAATCATGTACATGAGCAAACGGTTTCAGCGCTTCCTGCACCGCTTTATGCGGGAATGGATAGAGCTGTTCGATGCGCACAATGGCAACATCTTTTTGGTCATTCTTACGGCGTTGCTCCAGCAGGTCGTAATAAACCTTACCAGAACACATTACGACACGCTTCACGGCTTGTGGATCAAGTTCATCAATCTCACCAATGGCTGGCAGGAATGTGCCATTCGCCAGTTCGTCGAGCGTAGACACCGCCAGCGGATGACGCAGCAATGACTTCGGTGACATCACCACCAGCGGACGACGCATACCGCGCAGCGCCTGACGACGCAGCATGTGGTAAACCTGTGCCGGCGTAGATGGGACGCAAACCTGCATGTTTTGCTCAGCACAAAGTTGCAGGTAACGTTCCAGACGCGCAGAGGAGTGCTCCGGTCCCTGACCTTCATAGCCGTGCGGCAGCAACATCACCAGACCACACATGCGGCCCCATTTCTGCTCGCCGGACGAGATGAACTGGTCGATAACGACCTGAGCGCCGTTGGCGAAGTCACCAAACTGCGCTTCCCAGATGGTCAGGGTACGCGGTTCAGCCGTGGCATAACCGTATTCAAATGCCAGCACCGCTTCTTCAGACAGTACGGAGTCCCATACGCGGAACGTCCCCTGCCCGTTATGCACATGCTGCAGCGGGGTGTAGGTTGAACCGTTCGCCTGGTTATGAATGACCGCGTGACGGTGGAAGAAAGTACCACGGCCGGAGTCTTCACCCGACAGACGTACCGGAATGCCTTCGTCTACCAGCGTGGCGTAAGCCAGATTCTCTGCGCCACCCCAGTCGAACAGCTTCTCGCCTGCCGCCATCGCCTGACGATCGCCATAAATCTTGGCAACGCGCGACTGCATTTCAACTGCTTCTGGTACGGTACTGATGCGTTTGGCCAATTCCTGCAAACGCTTCATTTCAACCTTGCTTGGGTAATTTTCATCCCACTCGTGGTTGAGGTACGGTGACCAGGTGAAGGAGTGCATGTTCATTGGACGCCACTCTTTCACGACACATTCGCCAGCATCCAGCGCATCACGATAGAGGTTGACCATTTCGGTCGCATCTTCCAGCGTGGCAACTTTATCGGCTTCCAGTTTGTCAGCGTAGATTTTGCGCGGGGTCGGATGCTTTTTGATTTTCTGATACATCAGTGGCTGGGTTGCGCTCGGCTCATCGGCTTCGTTATGGCCGTGACGGCGGTAGCACACCAGATCAATGAAGACATCACGTTTAAAGGTATTACGGAAATCCAGCGCCAGACGGGTAACGAAAGCAACCGCTTCCGGGTCATCCGCATTCACGTGGAAGATCGGCGCCTGAACCATCTTACCGATGTCGGTGCAGTATGGTGTAGAACGTGCGTCCAGCGGGTTAGAGGTGGTGAAGCCCACCTGGTTGTTGATGACGATGCGAACGGTACCGCCCACTTCGTAACCACGTGCTTTCGACATGTTCAGGGTTTCCTGAACCACGCCCTGTCCGGTCACTGCCGCATCACCGTGAATCGTAATCGGCAATACTTTATTGCTGCTTGGCTCGTCCAGACGATCCAGACGCGCACGTACCGACCCGATAACCACCGGGCTAACGATTTCAAGGTGCGACGGGTTAAACGCCAGCGCCAGGTGCACCAGACCGCCTTCGGTTTCGATATCTGATGAGAAGCCCATGTGGTACTTCACATCGCCGGTGCCGAGGTGTTCTTTATGTTTGCCTGCGAATTCGTCGAACAGTTCCTGCGGGCGTTTACCCAGCACGTTAACCAGTACGTTCAAACGACCGCGGTGCGCCATGCCCAGAACCACTTCACGGGTTCCGCTGTTACCGGCGTGGCGGATCATTTCTTTAAGCATCGGGATTAACGCGTCGCCACCTTCCAGTGAGAAGCGTTTTGCCCCCGGGAACTTCGCACCCAGGTAGCGTTCCAGACCTTCTGCTGCAGTCAGTTCACTGAGGAAGCGTTTCTTCTCTTCACTACTGAATGCGGCACGCCCGGACTCGATACGCTGCTGAAGCCAGCGTTTCTCTTCGGTGCTGGTGATGTGCATATACTCGGCGCCAATCGGGCCGCAGTAGGTTTGTTTCAGTGCGACAACCAGGTCGCTCAGCTTCATGGTGTCTTTGCCACCGGCAAAAGAACCTACGTTAAAGCTTTCCTGAAAATCAGCGTCGGTCAGATCGTGGAAAGACGGATCCAGATCGGCCACATTTTCTTGTTGCCACAGCCCCAGCGGATCGAGGTTCGCATGCTGGTGACCGCGGAAACGATAGGCGTTAATGAGCTGCAGGACTTTAACCTGCTTCACATTGGCATCAGGGTCGGAAATAGAAGAAGAGTAACGTGGGGTAATCAACGCCTGTCGACGGAAATAATCACGTGTTTTTGAGTGGAGTTGATCCGGTTTGACTCCGGTACCAGGTAACTGCTGGAACGTCGAACGCCAGTTAGCATCTACCGAGTCAGGGTCGGTTAAGAAGTCTTCATAGAGCTGTTCTATCCAACTCTGGTTAGAACCGGAGAGGTAAGAAGAGTCCAACCAGGCTTTCAAAGCGCTGTTCTGCATCGTGATCCCTTAAGCATTTGTATGCTTACTTCGCCGTGGATACTACCACGCACACCGATGTGCGTGCCGGGGTTCACTTGCGAGCTCTTTTTGTTTGGCTCGCGAAGGAACCTTTAAAAACTGTCAGAGATAAGGGGCAGTTTTTAGAGGTTTCCTACATTAACGATTCGCCTGATGGCGCTTCGCTTATCAGGCCTACAAGGTACATAACCCGTAGGCCGGATAAGACGGTACGTCGCATCCGGCAACCATTGCCTGATGGCGCTTCGCTTATCAGGCCTACAAGGTACGTAACCCGCAGGCCGGATAAGACGGTACGTCGCATCCGGCAACCATTGCCTGATGGCGCTTCGCTTATCAGGCCTACAAGGTACATAACCCGTAGGCCGGATAAGACGGTACGTCACATCCGGCAACCATTGCCTGATGGCGCGTAGCTTTCAGGCCTACAAGGTACATAACCCGTAGGCCGGATAAGACGGTACGTCGCATCCGGCAACCATTGCCTGATGGCGCTTCGCTTATCAGGCCTACAAGGTACATAACCCGTAGGCCGGATAAGACGTTTACGTCGCCATCCGGCAACCACTACAACAACTTACGCACTACGTTTGAGCAGCATCGACTTAATATGCCCGATGGCACGCGTCGGGTTCAGTCCCTTAGGACAAACACTGACGCAGTTCATGATGCTATGGCAGCGGAATACGCTGAAAGCGTCACTCAAACCGTCCAGGCGGCTGTCGGTCTCGGTATCGCGGCTATCAATTAAGAAGCGATACGCTGCCAGCAGACCTGCCGGGCCAATAAACTTGTCCGGATTCCACCAGAATGATGGGCAAGACGTTGAGCAGCATGCACATAAAATACATTCATACAGCCCATCGAGCTTCTCACGCTGCTCTGGCATTTGTAAATGCTCACGAGCCGGTGGATTTTTCCCATTATTCAACAAGTAAGGTTTAATCTTCTCATACTGTGCGTAGAATTGCCCCATGTCTACCACCAAATCGCGCACAACCGGTAAACCCGGCAGCGGGCGAATGACAATCTTCTTGCCCGGCTGATTCAGCGCAGAAATAGGTGTGATACAGGCCAGTCCATTTTTACCGTTCATATTCAGACCGTCGGAGCCACAGACCCCTTCACGGCAGGAACGGCGGAACGACAGCGACGGATCTTTTTCTTTCAGCTGCATCAGTGCATCCAGCAGCATCATGTCGCGCCCTTCTTCCGCTTCCAGGGTGTAATCCTGCATGTGCGGAGCATCATCAACATCCGGGTTATAGCGATAAATTGAAAACTCGAGTCTCATTTTCCTGTCTCCGCATTAGTAAGTACGAATCTTCGGCGGGAATGCCGGGCGCAGTTTCGGTTCCATGTTGACTTGACGTCGGGTCATGGATTCCGACTCTGGCAGATACAGGGAATGGCACAGCCAGTTTTCATCATCACGTTCCGGGAAGTCGAAGCGACTATGCGCGCCACGGCTTTCGGTACGGAAGTTGGCGGATACCGCCGTTGCGTACGCGGTTTCCATCAGGTTATCCAACTCCAGGCACTCAACGCGCTGGGTGTTGAACTCGCTGGAGGTATCATCCAGGCGGGCATTTTTCAGGCGCTCACGAATGGCTTTCAGCTCTTCAAGACCTTTCGCCATCGCATCACCTTCACGGAATACCGAGAAGTTATGCTGCATACATTCCTGCAGCGCTTTACGGATCACAACCGGATCTTCACCGTCGCGGTTACCGTTCCAGCGATTCAGACGCGCCAGAGAGGCATCGATCTCTTCTTCCGTCGCATCCTGCAGGTTACCTTGCTCGGCGATAGACTCCTGCAGATGCAGACCGACCGCACGACCAAAGACCACCAGGTCCAGCAATGAGTTGCCGCCCAGACGGTTGGCACCGTGCACCGATACGCAAGCGATCTCGCCCACTGCAAACAGTCCAGGAATAACTACATCTTCGCCCTGCTCGTTCACGGTCAACGCCTGGCCAGTCACCTTGGTCGGAATACCCCCCATCATGTAGTGACAGGTTGGAATGACCGGAATCGGCTCTTTCACCGGGTCAACGTGAGCAAAGGTACGAGACAGCTCCAGGATACCCGGCAGACGGGATTCCAGTACTTCTTTACCCAGATGGTCGAGTTTCAGTTTAGCGTGCGGGCCCCATGGGCCATCACAACCACGGCCTTCACGGATTTCGATCATAATGGAGCGCGCCACCACGTCACGACCCGCAAGGTCTTTCGCGTTCGGGGCATAACGCTCCATGAAGCGTTCGCCGTGTTTGTTCAGCAGGTAACCACCTTCACCACGGCAGCCTTCTGTTACCAGCACGCCCGCACCAGCGATACCGGTTGGGTGGAACTGCCACATTTCCATATCCTGCACCGGCACGCCAGCGCGGATTGCCATACCTACGCCATCACCCGTGTTGATGTGAGCGTTAGTTGTCGACTGATAAATACGGCCTGCGCCACCGGTTGCCAGCACGGTTGCGCGGGCTTTGAAGTAAACCACTTCACCGGTTTCGATACACAGTGCGGTACAACCGACAACGGCACCATCAGCATTTTTCACCAGATCTAACGCATACCACTCGGAGAAAATCGTGGTGTGGTTTTTCAGGTTTTGCTGATACAGCGTGTGCAACAGCGCGTGGCCGGTACGGTCAGCCGCCGCTGCAGTACGTGCCGCTTGCTCGCCACCGAAGTTTTTCGACTGACCGCCAAACGGACGTTGATAAATGGTGCCATTTTCCAGGCGGGAGAACGGCAGCCCCATGTGGTCCAGCTCCAGAATCGCTTCCGGGCCGGTTTTACACATATATTCAATGGCGTCCTGATCCCCAATGTAGTCCGACCCTTTTACAGTGTCGTACATGTGCCATTCCCAGTTATCTTCATGGGTATTACCGAGCGCAACGGTGATACCACCCTGCGCAGAGACGGTATGGGAACGGGTTGGGAAGACTTTGGAGAGCAGCGCACAGGTCTGACCGCTCTGGGAAATTTGCAGCGCCGCGCGCATACCTGCGCCACCGGCACCAATCACAACAGCATCAAATTCTCTGACTGGCAGTTTCATTACACACCCCACACCACAACAAATCCATAAATGACGTAAACCACCAGCGCAACGACAATGGCCAGTTGCAGAATCAGGCGAACTGCCAGAGGTTTAACGTAGTCGGTCAACACCTGCCACATGCCAATCCAGGCATGAATCAAGATGGAGAAAAGCGCCAGCAGGGTGAAGACTTTGGTGAATGCCGATGAGAAGAAACCGGTCCAGGCTTCAAAGGTCAACTCGCCACTGGTGGCGAAGAAGCCGACCATATAGATGATGTATAACGTCAGAACGATAGCGGTGGCACGGACCAGAATGAAGTCATGTACGCCATTGCGTCCTAATGCGGAGGCGTTGCTTACCATACGAGGACTCCTGCGAGAAGTGAAAGCACGACAATGATAACGAAACAAATTTTGGCGGAGCGTGTCCCTGCTTCGAGGGTTTCTTCGATATAGCCAAAATCCATCAACAGATGGCGAATGCCCATGACGGCGTGATAGGCCAGCGCAATCAGAATCCCCCACAGAATCAACTCCACAAAGAAGTTATTCATAATGGATGACGCGGCGAGGAAACCTTCAGGGGAGGACAGGCTGGTACCCAATAACCACAACAGGATCCCGACCGCCACGAAGGTGATCACTCCAGATACGCGATGGAGAATGGACGCTATCGCCGTGATTGGGAATCGGATCGTTTGCAGATCCAGATTGACAGGTCTTTGTTTTTTCACATTTCTTATCATGAATAACGCCCACATGCTGTTCTTATTATTCCCTTTGGACTTCGGGCACAGAAGATGAAGACTTCTGTAGTCTGAAAGACGCCGGGATTTCCTTCCTCCGGTCTGCGTGCGGGTCAGACAGCGTCCTTACTATAACTACGCGTCATATAAAACACTGCTTCCAGTTGCTAAAACGACACGTTACAACGCTGGTTGGCTCGGGATTGCAGGGTATTCCGGAGACCTGGCGGCAGTATAGGACGTTCACAAAATCATTACAATTAACCTACATATAGTTTGTCGGGTTTTATCCCGAACAGTGACATAGGTCACGATAACAACATTATTTTAATTTTTAATCATCTGATTTGACAATCATTAAACAAAGTTGTTACAAACGACACCAGAAAAAGCATATAATGCGTAAAAGTTATGGGGTCACTCTTTCACCGGAGATTTAGTTATGTAACAGTGTGGAAGTATTGACCAATACCTTCAGGACAGTTATTAGTGATAGACAGGTTAAATAATTCGGATTGCTAAGTTGTTGATTTGTTGCTAATTCACCATGAGTTAACTGATTTACCTGCAAGCGCCCATTGCTCTGTACCCTGGTTTTCTCCTCTATCGCAGAGCGGCGAGCCGAATAACAAACTGGTAATGGTTAATTGATGAGTTGAAACAGATCTCACCTGAGCAGTCTTAAGTAATAAGGCGCTAAGGAGACCGTAAATGGCTGATACTAAAGCAAAACTCACTCTTAATGGTGACGCTGCTATTGAACTGGATGTGCTGAAAGGTACGCTCGGTCAAGATGTTATTGATATTCGTAGCCTTGGCTCAAAAGGGATGTTTACTTTTGACCCAGGTTTTACCTCTACCGCATCCTGCGAATCCAAAATTACTTTCATCGACGGTGACGAAGGTGTTTTGCTGCATCGCGGCTTCCCAATTGACCAGTTGGCGACCGAGTCCAACTATCTGGAAGTGTGTTATATCCTGCTGTACGGTGAAAAACCGTCACAGGAAGAGTACGACGAGTTCAAAACCACGGTCACTCGCCATACCATGATCCACGAGCAGATTACCCGTCTGTTCCACGGTTTCCGCCGCGACTCTCACCCGATGGCCGTTATGTGCGGTGTTACCGGTGCGCTGGCCGCGTTTTACCACGACTCGCTGGATGTCAATAATGCGCGTCACCGTGAAATCGCCGCTTTCCGTCTGCTGTCCAAAATGCCAACCATGGCAGCAATGTGCTACAAATACTCCATCGGCCAGCCGTTTGTTTATCCGCGTAACGACCTTTCCTACGCCGGTAACTTCCTGAACATGATGTTCTCCACGCCGTGCGAAAAATACGAAGTAAACCCAATCCTGGAACGCGCAATGGATCGTATTCTGATCCTGCATGCTGACCACGAACAAAACGCTTCAACATCAACCGTACGTACCGCAGGTTCTTCCGGCGCTAACCCGTTTGCCTGCATCGCAGCCGGTATCGCTT
Organism: Citrobacter sp. Igbk 17; assembly: GCF_028069775.1. Taxonomy (NCBI): domain Bacteria; kingdom Pseudomonadati; phylum Pseudomonadota; class Gammaproteobacteria; order Enterobacterales; family Enterobacteriaceae; genus Citrobacter; species Citrobacter sp. Igbk 17. The sequence goes on from NZ_JANEWI010000016.1 coordinate 26,289, forward strand.
CCCTGTGGGGACCGGCGCACGGCGGCGCGAACGAAGCTGCACTGAAAATGCTGGAAGAAATCAGCTCAGTTAAACACATTCCGGAATTTGTTCGCCGCGCGAAAGACAAGAATGATTCTTTCCGTCTGATGGGCTTTGGTCACCGTGTTTACAAAAACTATGACCCGCGCGCCACCGTCATGCGTGAAACCTGTCATGAAGTACTGAAAGAACTGGGCACCAAAGATGACCTGCTGGAAGTGGCAATGGAGCTTGAGCACATCGCGCTCAACGACCCGTACTTCATCGAGAAGAAACTCTACCCGAACGTAGACTTCTATTCTGGCATCATTCTGAAAGCAATGGGCATCCCGTCCTCCATGTTTACCGTAATCTTCGCGATGGCACGTACCGTTGGCTGGATTGCACACTGGAACGAAATGCACACCGACGGCATGAAAATCGCCCGTCCTCGCCAGTTGTACACTGGCTACGATAAACGCGATTTTAAGTCTGATATTAAGCGTTAATTTGCCGTGCCGGATGGCGCTCATGCTTATCCGGCCTATAAAACGTTCCAGACATAGGCCGGATATGCCGCATGACGTTGCTATCCGGCACATTTCTGCTTTTTATTGCCCCTCGTAGTTTTATTCTTATCGCGCTTTCTCTATGATTTATTAAGCGTTACTTAATATTATTCAGGAGCATGGGATGCCTGTGTTGCGGTGGGGTTTACTGTTTTTACTGTCACTCCTTCTTTCCCTGCTCTTTCTGTCTGTTCATCTCCCGGGTCCCTTGCTGCTTGGGTCGATGATTGTCGGTATTATCTTCAGTATGCGCGGCATTTCACTACAACTCCCTCGCTGTGCATTTCTTGGCGCTCAGGCCATTCTCGGCTGTATGATTGCGCAAAACCTGACTGGCTCTATTTTAACCACGCTTGCAGCGCACTGGCCGGTGGTTATGGTCATCCTGCTGGCGACACTTATCAGCAGCGCGGTCATAGGATGGCTGCTGGTTCGTTACAGCAACCTGCCCGGTAACACCGGTGCGTGGGGTTCATCGCCTGGCGGAGCCGCAGCAATGGTTGCAATGGCACAGGATTACGGCGCTGACATCCGCCTGGTGGCTTTTATGCAGTATCTGCGGGTACTGTTGGTGGTGGGGGCGGCCGCACTGGTCACCCGGCTGGTAATGGGCGACCAGGCACAGGCGGTCAGCGCACAAATTGTCTGGTTTCCGCCACTGAGTATCAACCTGTTCAGTACCCTGATGTTGGCCGCCGTTGCCGGGGGGGCAGGACGCTTGCTGCGTATCCCCTCTGGCGTCATGCTCCTGCCTATGCTGGTGGGCGCATTGCTGAACGCTGGCGGTGTCATGGTAATTGAACTGCCGGAATGGCTGTTGGCAATGGCATATATGGCTATCGGCTGGCAAATAGGCCTGGGTTTTGACAAACAGATATTTTTGATGGCACTGCGTCCGTTGCCACAAATTTTATTGTCTATTTTTTCGCTGATGACGATCTGTGCCGCCATGGCCTGGGGGCTGGCACATTATATGAAAATTGACTTTCTCACCGCCTATCTGGCGACCAGTCCGGGAGGTGTGGACTCCGTCGCAGTGATTGCCGCAGGAAGCCACGCCGACATGGCACTGGTTATGGCGATGCAAACCCTGCGACTGTTCAGTATTTTATTAACCGGGCCGACAGTCGCGCGGTTTATCTCAGCGCATGCGCCAAAACAGCCCGCTTAGTGCTGGCATCCCGGGCACCAGTAAAACGGTCGTGAAGAGAGCATCGTTTTCTCAATAATGCCGCCACAGCGCTCACAGGACTCGCCATCCCGATGGAACACCTTAAAGCGAAATAACGCCCCGTGATGCTTATTCTCATCAGCCAGCCCACGGGTGTTGTAGGACAGGCGTGGGATCTCGAGCAACGCATGCGCCAGCGCGCTGAGCTGTTCATCACTCAGTTGCGATGCTTTATGCTGACCGGTCAGTCCAACCTGCCAGAGAATTTCTACCCGCAGATAGTTCCCCAGTCCCGCCAGAAACGCCTGATCCAACAGTAAGCCAGAAAACTGCCGATTGCGAAAACGGGGTGACAGCAAGCGCGCTTTAACCTCCTCAGACGTTAAACGCAGATCCAGCACGTCCGGCCCTACCCGTTGCAGAAACGGATGAGTCGCCAATTGTGCTGATGTCAGCATCTCAATATCAGACGCGCTATAGAGCAGGATGGTTTTATCGTGTGTTTGCAGTTTGACACGCAGCACACGCGTCGTTTCCGGTATATTTCCGGTCTCCACCACCCGCCATACGCCGTAAAGCTGATTGTGGCTGTATAGCGTCAGGCCATTTGAAAAGTGGGTCAGCAATGCTTTCCCCCGCGTTTCAAGCTGGGTGACGCGCTGCCCGATGAGTTGAGACTGATACGGTTTTAACTGCTCAAAGGCAAACCAGACATCCGTCAGCGGTTTGCCTTTGACTGCCGCCTCCAGGTTATCCGCCGCGCGGCGGATCTCCGGGCCTTCAGGCATAATACTGTCCTTGGTTAGTGTGTTGCACCGCCCGTCACTGCAATATCGCTGTCCACCTGCAATGCAGTGTCAATGGCAATTTCCAGCGCCCGGCGCACCGTTTCGCTCGCCATACTTGGCGCTCCGGGGTGCGCGGCGGCCTGTTGTGGCAGATAAGGAATATGGATAAAACCGCCCTTCACTGCCGGTGTGTCGCGTAACGTATGCAGCAGGCCATACATCACATGATTACAAACAAAGGTACCTGCTGTTTGGGAAACCGAGGCTGGGATACCCGCATTGCGCATGGCCATCACCATCGCTTTGATTGGCAGTGTGCTAAACCATGCCGCCGGACCCTCGGCGACAATCGGCACATCAACAGGCTGCTGACCGTGGTTATCCGCAATACGCGCATCGTCCACGTTGATCGCTACACGCTCAACGGTTATATCTGTACGGCCTCCTGCCTGCCCCACCGCCAGCACCAACGACGGTGACAGCGCGTCAATCGCGGCATTAAGTACGGTTAGAGACTCGCCAAATACGCACGGTAGCTGACGCGCAACGACACGACATCCGGCAATGATAGCATTGTCGAGCCCGGAGACCACTTCCCAGGAAGGGTTAACTGACTCTCCGCCAAAGGGTTCAAATCCGGTGATTAAGACCGTTTTCATCCTTCCTCCTTACAGGAACATCAGGAAATACATCAGGAACACGTTAACCAGCAACAGCAGTATGCCGGTTGGCACCTGCGCTTTAATCACGGCGTTTTTATCCGGCAACTCCAGCAGGGCTGCAGGCACGATGTTAAAGTTCGCTGCCATCGGTGTCATTAAGGTTCCGCAATATCCGGAGAACATCCCAATAGCCGCCATCACCGCGGGGTTACCACCATGCTGCAACACAAGAATTGGAATACCGATCCCGGCGGTTACAATCGGGAAAGCAGCAAATGCGTTCCCCATGACCATCGTCAACAGCGCCATACCAATGGTGTATACCGCCACGGCGATAAAGCGGCTATCTACCGCGAGGTACTCCTGGGTCAGATACGATATACCACTGCCCACCCCTGCCGCCGTAAACAGCAGCCCGAGCGTCGCCAGAATTTGCGGCAGGATGAACGCCCAGCCGATGGAGTCCAGCAGACGGCGGGCTTCCTGAATGGGCTGATGGACGCGCTCATGGGTCATTTTTATCGCCATTGCCAGGCCAATCAGCGAGCCTGCCGTCATAGAAAAGAGCGTGACCAGCGTGGCGTGATTCCCCGGCCCAAACAGTGCATCCTGCAAGCCCGGAATATGGTTAAACATCAGTACACCGATAACGGTCACCACCGGAATAGCCAGCGCCGGAAAAAACAGGCGATTACCCAGTCGGCTGGCGCTTTCTTCACGCTGCTGCTGGGTGCGTTGATGATAACTTCCCAGTTTCACACCGCCAAACCCGGCAATCAGCGCCAATACGACTACCGCAATGCCGACCGCGATATGTACCGTACGTTTGTCACCAAACAGTGAGTACGTCCAGTCGCCAAGCAGGAACAGCACACCATACAGTCCCCAAAACAGCCCCGTGCTCAGACGACGTGGGTTCGCTTTGTCCTGCCAGGACATCACCGCCACAATCAACAGTACCGCGCCCGCCAGCCAGTAGAGATAGCTTTGCTGAAAATTCATTGCGCTGCTCCTTTCGCTGCCGCATTGGCTTTCGCCACCTCACGCTGCAGATAGTTATCCAGACGCCACAAGCGCGTACCGTGGATCAAGAAGGCGCAAATTGCCGTTGGGATCCCCCACAAAGCAATATGCAGTGGCTCGGTCTGGATCCCACCGGACTCCAGCATAAAGTTGTGCATGAAAATGATCGCCCCAAAGGCAACGAAGATATCTTCACCGAAAAACAGACCAACGTTGTCAGTCGCCGCAGACATTGCACGCAGGCGATAACGCACGGCCCCCGGCAATTCGCCGTGGTTTTTCTCCGCTGCCCCTTCAGCCATCGGGGCTAATAACGGACGTACCATCTGAGGATGCCCCCCCAGGCTGGTCAAGCCCAGCGCGGCGGTCGCTTCACGAATAAACAGATAGACAATGAGCAGACGACCACTGGTGGCGCTACGGATTTTCGCGATCCACGCCTGGGCTCGCTCTTTCAGCCCGTGACGTTCCAGCAGACCAATGACTGCCAGCGGAATCAGCAGGATAAACGGCAGGTTGCGGGTGTTGAGAAAGCCTTCACCCAGCTTTTCGAGAATAGTGGCGATTGGCATATGCGCTGCCAGCCCGGTGACGATCCCGGCAACGATAACCACCAATACCGGGTTAAAACGTAAAAGAAATCCGACCACGATGACGGCGATCCCCGTCAATGGCCAGAGAGAAATAGCCTCTCCCATAATTAAATCCCTTATGTTGTTGTGTTGTATATTATTGTTTTGTATTAAAAATACTTATGCGCTAATTTGAATATTGCAGGCGCTGAACGCGCTGCGCAAACGACGGGCAAAAGCGAGTGCGTGCTCACCATCCCCGTGAATGCATACCGTCTGCGCGGTTACGCTTGCCCATGTTCCACTCTGACTTTTTACTCTCCCGGACTGCACCATTTCTAACGTTTGCGCCAGCGCCTGCTCTTCGTCTTCGATCAGTGCACCTGGCTGACTACGCGGAACCAGACTACCATCAGCCTGATACCCCCGATCTGCAAAAACCTCCTGACGCGTCTCCAGACCATAATGTTCACCGGCACGGATCAATTCGCTCCCCGCAAGCCCTACCAGTATCAATGACGGATCGCAGGCATAAACCGCTCTGGCTATCGCATCGGCCAGCACAGGATCTTTTGCGGCCTGGTTATAGAGCATGCCGTGCGGTTTCACGTGGCGCATCACGCCCCCTTCTGCCCGGGTGATGACAGACAGGGCACCAATTTGATACAGCGTTTGTGCATAAACCGTTTCGGCAGGCAGATTCATAGCACTACGACCAAAATTTTCCCGGTCCGGAAAGCCTGGGTGTGCCCCCACAGCCACGCCGTTTTTCAGCGCTTCCCGCACACTTGCCAGCATGGTTTGTGCGTCTCCGGCATGAAATCCACAGGCGATATTAGCCGATGACACCAGTTGGAGAAGCGTCGCGTCGTTCGCACAGCCTTCACCGAGATCTGCATTCAAATCAATTTTCATCGTTAAGTCGCCATGTTAACTGTTCCAGATAGCGCTGCTGATCGTGACGTGCCTTCAACGCCTCTTCCAGCGAGCACTGAACAAAGTGAATCGGTTGTCCTAGAGGGATTTGCGCAAGGTGATACATATCCGCCTCGATGATACAGGCGATACGCGGATATCCGCCCGTGGTCTGGGCATCGTTCATCAGTACAATTGGCTGCCCGTTATGCGGGACCTGTACCACGCCGGGAAGCAAACCGTGTGACAACATCTCGCGGTCTGTCGTGCGTGTCAGTGGCTGCCCCTGCAGGCGATACCCCATACGGTTACTCTGTGGGCTCAGTCGCCACGGCGAGCGCCAGAACGATGCCTGCGATGCCTCGTCAAATTCCTGATATTCGGGTCCAGGTAACGCACGAATGTGGTTGCCCCACATCAACTGTTTTACCCCTTGTGGGCCATTGAATTGTCGTGTTGATACGCCAATCGCCAACTTGTCGCCATCGCGTAACAAACGCCCTTCAAACCCGCCAATACCGACTTTCAAATCGGTACTGCGCGATCCCATAACGTCGGGAACATCAATACCGCCCGCCACCGCCAGGTAACTGCGCATACCATGATGCGGGTGTTTTAATGACAGGCGTTGTCCGGCTTTAACTGGCAACCGCCAACCGCTCCATACCGGAGTACGATCCAAATGCGCTTCGCATCCCGCGCCGGTCAAGGCAAACCAACCATCCGCTTCAAATTCCACCACCAACTGACCTAACGTGACTTCCAGCGCAGCAGCATTCGCATCATTTCCTACCAGCAGATTAGCAACGTTCAATGCCGGTTTGTCCAACGCGCCGCAGTGGCTTACCCCTGACTGACGAAAGCCATGACGCCCCCCATCCTGTACGGAGGTGTACAGGCCAGCACGAATGATGTTTAACATACGCCCTCCTTCTGCGGGACAAAACGTACAGTATCTCCAGCCCGTAACAGGATCGGCTCCTCGCGCTGCGGATCAAAAAGCTTAACGGCGGTACGTCCTATCAGTTGCCACCCGCCGGGTGTTGCAATCGGGTAGATACCGGTTTGTGAACCGCCGATCCCCACCGAACCTGCCGGAACAAGTAAGCGCGGTTCGGCTCGTCTTGGCGTATGCAATGGTTCCGGTAAGCTCCCAAGATAGGGAAATCCCGGCTGAAACCCTAAAAACCAGACGACATAATCAACTGACGCATGCAATTCAACGACCTGCTTGTCGCTCAAACCACTGTGCCGGGCAACTTCGGCCAGATCGGGTCCATATTCGCCGCCATAGATAACGGGGATTTCGACAAAACGCGAATCCGGCTCCATCGCCTCGCTCTCTTCCCACCAACTTTGCAGGCGTTCAATTGCATCCAGCGCCAGCGTCTGCGGGGAATTCAGGATCACCGTGATATTGTTCATTCCCGGAATGGCTTCAAGTACATTCGGAGCATCAGCCAGACGCTGGGCCAGACGCCAGATGCGTTTCTGAGTTGCCAGCGTAATCGGTGGTTCCAGCTCCAGAACCACCGCGGTTTCACCTAACAGATAACAACGCGCTCGCTGCACTTTCGTCCCTCTTTATCAGGCTGGGTTAGGGATGTCGACGAACGTCACATCCAGATCGGTGTTTTCATTCAGCCATTCGCTCAAGGCACGAATACCGCCGCGTTCGGTAGCATGGTGACCGGCAGCATAGAAATGCAGTCCCTGCTCGCGGGCAGAGTGAATGGTTTGTTCAGAAACTTCCCCGGTAATAAAGGCATCAACACCAAAGCGGGCCGCACTATCAATGAAACTTTGACCGCCCCCCGTACACCAGGCAACACGCTGAACGTTTTCAGGCCCGGTATCGCCGCACCATAACGGTTTACGTCCCAGACGCGCTTCAATCCAGGATGCCAGTTCCAGCCCCGGAACGGGCATGGAGAGTTCCCCCCACGGTACCAGAGGCTCTATCTCCCCCATCACCGTGATACCCAACAGCGCGGCCAGCTGTGCGTTATTCCCCAGTTCGGGGTGGGCATCCAACGGCAGATGCCAGCCATACAGGTTGATGTCATTTTCCAGCAGCGTTTTCAGACGCCGGCGCTTCATGCCGCGAATAACCGGAGATTCTCCCTTCCAGAAATAACCATGATGAACGATGACCGCATCGGCCCCAAGGCGAACAGCTTCATCCAGTAATGCCTGGCTTGCGGTTACGCCGGTCACGATTTTTTGCACCGTTTCTTTGCCCTCAACCTGCAAACCATTCGGTGCATAGTCGCTTATGGCTGCGCTGTTCAGCTTGTCGTTAATCAGTTGTTCCAGCTCGGTGTTTTTCATCATCGTCCTCGTTGTCATAAATTCTGCCTGCTCAATCAGCAACACAGCTTCAGTTAAAATAGCGTCCTCACCTCCGTTCGTCGATAGCCATTTCGCTGACACATCAAGAAACAATCACGCGGCCTGTAAACGTAAATTGCTTACCACCATGAGATCGTATTCATGTATATTTATGCAATCAGACAGCATATTGCAAAAATAATCAGATCTGTATCAAAGTTACAACTTTAAGGAAACACACTCACACGGCACGTTCCTCCCGTCGTGAGGCATTTACTTCGAGAAAATAATGAATAAACAAGCATCTCAGCCACGCGCGATTTATTACGTCGTCGCGCTGCAAATTTGGGAATACTTCAGTTTTTATGGCATGCGTGCACTGCTGATCCTGTATCTCACTAACCAGCTTAAGTACAACGATAATCACGCATATGAACTGTTCAGTGCTTACTGTTCGCTGGTGTATGTCACGCCGATTCTCGGAGGATACCTGGCGGATAAAGTGCTCGGTAACCGTATGGCGGTAATGATTGGCGCATTTTTGATGGCAGTGGGACATTTGGTCCTGGGTGCCAGTAAAATGGCTCCAGCGTTTCTCTACTTATCTCTGGCCATTATTGTCTGTGGCTACGGTTTGTTTAAATCCAACATCAGTTGCCTGCTGGGTGAATTGTATAAACCGGAAGATCCGCGCCGTGACGGCGGATTCTCTCTGCTCTATGCCGCCGGTAACATTGGTTCAATTATTGCCCCTATCGCCTGCGGCTATGTGCAGGAAGAGTACAGTTGGGCAATGGGCTTTGCGCTGGCCGCTATCGGTATGCTGGCCGGGCTGGTCATTTTCTTATGCGGGAATCGTCATTTTGCTCAGACCACCGGCGTCAACAAAGCCGTGCTGTGTGCCAAATCGTTCATTCTGCCGAACTGGGCCTGGCTGCTGGTTCTGCTGGTCGCCGCACCACTTTTAATTACCGTCCTGTTCTGGAAAGAGTGGTCCGTGTACGCGCTGATTGTCGCCACTGTCATTGGTTTGGCGGTTCTGGCAAAAATCTACCGTCAGGCGCAAACGCAGAAACAGCGTAAAGAACTGGGTCTGATCGTAACCCTGACCTTCTTCAGCTTGTTGTTCTGGGCCTTTGCACAGCAGGGTGGTAGTTCCATCAGCTTGTACATCGACCGCTTTGTTAATCGCGACGTGATGGGATATTCAGTCCCAACTGCCATGTTCCAGTCAGTAAACGCCTTCGCCGTCATGTTGTGCGGCATCGTGCTGGCCTGGGTGGTCAAAGAAAGCGTGAGTGGCAATCGTACCGTTCGTATCTGGGGTAAGTTTGCTCTCGGTCTGGGGTTAATGAGTGCTGGTTTCTGTATTCTGACCTTAAGCGCCCGCTGGTCCGCCGCATATGGGCACTCCTCTATGCCGTTGATGGTTTTAGGGCTGGCAGTTATGGGTTTCGCCGAGCTGTTTATCGACCCGGTCGCCATGTCACAAATTACTCGTATTGAGATCCCAGGGGTAACCGGCGTACTAACCGGCATCTATATGCTGCTTTCCGGGGCCATTGCCAACTACCTGGCGGGTGTGATTGCTGACCAGACATCACAGGGTGCGTTTGATGCTTCCGGTGCCATCAACTATTCCATCAACGCCTATATTGATGTCTTTAGCGAAATTACCTGGGGCGCGCTGGCCTGTGTGGCGCTGGTGCTGTTGATTTGGTTATATCAATCACTCAAATTTAAAAACCGTCCTCTCGCGGTAGAGTCCTGAGTTTACGGGCCCGACGATGTAATATCACTCGGGCCCGTTATTTATCCGCAGGTTACGAATTCTTTGCCGCTAAATCCTCTTCAGACAGACCTGTAACCAGTAACACCATTTCGCGATCTATTCCCTGTGCCAGCATAGTTTGCGCTATACGCAAAGCGGCTTCGTGTTTACCTTGTTGTAACCCTTGTTGTAATCCTTCCTGTAATCCATCTAACCTTAACCGTTCTGCAATAGTCATCAGCCTCTCCTTGTGTTGGGGGATCCGTTGCGCCATCTCTTGCAAAAACTCATTGAAGCGAGATTCATCACCGGATTGCAGAATGTAATTAAACATCGCCTGGAGTTGCGTGTCATTAGCACATCCAGTAAGGATCAGTGAGGCCAGCTGTTCTACCAACCCTATCAAATCCCGCTGGCGGATATGCTTTTGCATCAGTTCCAACAACGCCATTCGCCTGTGCGCCATGATTTCGTCATCCGGCACCACCGTGATATCCACCAGCGGAAATGTGTTGGCATAAAGTTGCCGGGCCGCCACAGGTTCGGCGAACGCATCCAACCAGCATAGTGAATACGGGTACGGACTTCGACAGCCATGATAAAACAGCATCGGTATTACCAGCGGCAGTTCCTTGTGCCCGGCATCCAGATGGCGCTGCATGGCTGCTATCGCATAACGCAGCAGACGAAAAGCCATATGCGGGTCGGCTGAACTTTGGTGCTCGATTACGACATAGACATAGCCATCGCCGTCGCGTGTGCGCAGCGACCAGAGCACATCCAGCCATTAGCAGACTTGCGCGCCCCCTTCAGCGCTAAATGTGTACGACTGCAACATATTCATTCTGCTGGAAGGCATTACACAGAAATCTTCTACCCTCACGCCTTACGCGCTGCCTCATAGGCAGCCAGCGTGGCTAACCTTGCCTGCTTATGATCGACAATCGGACGAGGATAATGGAGTATCACCTGCATTTTTTCCGCCCACGTCCACGGTTCATGAACGGCTTTTCCCGGTACATCGCGTAATTCCGGTACCCATTGGCGGATAAAATCACCGTCACGGTCGAATTTCTCCCCCTGCGTGGTGGGATTAAAAATACGGAAATACGGCGCAGCATCCGTTCCGGTAGAAGCTGCCCACTGCCAGCCACCATTATTCGCCGCCAGATCACCGTCGATCAGTTGTGACATGAAATACTGCTCACCTTTTCGCCAGTCGATCAGCAGGTCTTTCACCAAAAAACTCGCCGCGATCATGCGTAAACGATTGTGCATCCACCCTGTGCCGTTAAGCTGGCGCATCGCCGCATCGACGATTGGATACCCGGTATTCCCCGTCTGCCAGGCCTGAAAATGCGTCACGTTATTTTGCCATTGCACACGATCGGTCCAGCGAATAAAGGGTTGATGCCGACACAGCGCGGGGTAGTACGTCAGTAGATGGCGGTAAAATTCGCGCCAGATGAGCTCGTTTAACCAAACGCTCCCGGCGCCTCCCTCTAGCGCCTGAGGCTGCTCGACTAACAAACGGTGCAGACACTGGCGCGGCGATAACCCGCCGGTGGCAAGGCTTGCCGACAACCGACTGGTACCTTCGTATGCCGGAAAATCACGTTGTTGCTCGTATTCCGCCGCGCCCTGCTGGCAAAACTGACGTAATTGCGCGATAACCGATTTTTCTTCTACCGGGAAAAGCGCCACATCAAAATCCTGCTGCGGATAGTTGAGCGTAACTGGCGTTGATGGGGAGGGAATTGCGCCGCTTTCGCGGGCTTTTGGTGCCGCAACACACTCTGGGATACTGTCTTTTAACCGCTTCAGCCAGGCATTTTTAAACGGTGTAAAGACTTTATACATCTCATGATTCCCGGTCATTACCGCGCCCGGCGCCAGGATTACGCTATCGTCAAAGCCCTCACACACCACCTGGGGTAATGATTTTTCTACCTGAGCATCGCGCTGGCGTTCGTTGATTTCGTACTGATAGTTATAAAACAGTCGGCTAACGTCATGCTGTGCGCAGACATTTTTGACTATCTCTACGCTGGCTGTGAAATCCTCAACGTCATAAACCAGCAGCGGGATGCCTTTTTCTGCCAGCGCCGTTTGCAGCGCATTCAACTGATTGCCGACAAACGCCGCCTGACGCGGTGACATATCATGCGCTTTCCACTGTGCGGGCGTGGCAATATATAACGCCAATACCCGTGACGAACGATCCCGACATGCCGCTGCCAGCGCAAGATTGTCATGCAGACGTAAATCTCGCCGAAACCAGACCAGATGAGTGGTCATAAAACTCCCGAATAAAAATTAAGCTTTGCCGTGTAAACGCAGAATCGCAGGCCAGAGTTCAAAGTAACGTTGCCCGGACAACCAGCTGTTCGGGTGTTCCGTCATATAGTGTTGGAGGAGCATCAATGGCGCAAGCAGCGGCTGCATCTCACGTCGATAGTTATCGATTATTGAGGTCAATTCCTGACGTTGATGCAGATTGAGCTGGTTACGAAAATAACCCTGCACATGCATCAGGACATTAGTATGGTTGCGTCGGGAGGCGTGATTAAACAGCAGATGAATCAACCGCAAACGGTACTCAGTATAAAAAGCATCGAGGCTTGCCCATTCGTGGATTGCGGCAACCAAAGGGCCGAGCTCACGATACTCCGGTTGGGAATGTGCCAGTAGCACCAGCTTGTAACGGGTGTGAAAATCAATCAATGCACCACGTGATAATCCGCTCTGGCGCAGTCGGTGCAATTCATGCAAGGCATAAATACGTACCAGCGTATTCTCGTCAAACAGAAATTTATCGTTCGCTTCTGTGGTCAGACAGGCGCGGATACCAACAGAAATTCTCTTGCTCATCGCCACTCCTTATCCGTTACACAGGTAAGTGTAGACTGCGACGTATAAAAAAACCGCCACATTGCTGTTGGCGGTTTTTTTGAGCCTGAACGGTAACTTAGTAGAAATCGCAGGTGGCTTTTTCAGCCTGCTCCATCCACACCGGCTTATCACTGGTTTTCGACCAGACGCGATGTAGGTAGCTGTAAAAACGGGCACGGTCTTTCCAGAACAGCATGACCGGCAGCGCCAGAACACCAGCCACTACGGCAAAGGTACGGCGCAAGAAAACAATGTGTGCTGGATATTCTTTATAAAAGTCCATAATCCTCTCCCATATATCTGTTCGGTGAATCGCACCGGAAAAATAAACTTGGTTAACTGATGAAAATAATACCGCCTTGTGTGTAATTTTGCTACTCATCCGACCACTTATTTTTATCTATTGATGCTCCGTTTAACCTAAATTCGTAATTAAGTTACATAAAAGTTAAATTAATACTAATCATTAGTTAAATAATGGTCTTTGCCATTTTTATACTTTTTTTACACCCCGCCCGCAGATTTTTGCGAAATCTTTGCAACCAAAAACCTACGCTCTGGTTATCACATTTATGCCACTGGAGGTGCACTGTGAGTGCAGGCGTGATAACCGGCATTGTGCTGGTCTTTTTGTTACTGGGTTATCTGGTGTATGCCTTGATTAATGCGGAGGCGTTCTGATGGCAGCGCAAGGATTTTTACTCATCGCCAGTTTCCTGCTGGTGCTGTTTATTATCGCCAGGCCGCTGGGCTTTGGGCTGGCACGTCTTATCAACAACACATCCTTACCCGGCCTTGCAGGCGTTGAGCGTGTGCTGTGGCGTGGGCTGGGTATTTCGCAGCAAGAAATGACCTGGCTGCACTATTTGCTGGCGATCCTCGCACTGAATATCCTCGGTCTGCTGATACTGTTTGCGATGTTGATGGCACAAAACCTGCTGCCGCTCAATCCGCAACAGTTGCCGGGGCTTTCGTGGGATCTCGCGCTCAATACCGCTGTTAGTTTTGTGACCAACACCAACTGGCAGTCCTATGCAGGCGAAACCACTTTAAGCTACTTCAGCCAAATGGCCGGCCTGACCGTGCAGAATTTCCTGTCTGCGGCGACAGGTATTGCGGTGATCTTTGCCCTGGCTCGCGCCTTTACGCGCCAGAGTATGAACACGCTAGGGAATGCCTGGGTGGATCTGGTACGCATTACGCTGTGGATATTACTGCCGATTTCTCTGCTCATCGCGCTGTTTTTCATCCAGCAAGGTGCGCTGCAAAACCTGTTGCCTTATCAGGCGATCACCACGCTTGAAGGGGCAAAACAACTGCTGCCGATGGGACCTGTCGCCTCACAAGAGGCCATTAAGATGCTCGGTACCAACGGCGGCGGCTTTTTTAATGCCAACTCCTCACATCCGTTTGAAAACCCAACCGCGCTGACCAACATGGTACAGATGCTGGCTATCTTCTTAATTCCCACCGCGCTGTGTTTCGCCTTCGGCGACGTCGTGGGCGATCGTCGACAGGGACGCACTCTGCTCTGGGCTATGTCGCTTATTTTTGTCGTTTGCGTGGCGGTTGTGATGTGGGCCGAACTGCAGGGTAACCCGCATCTGATGGCGTTTGGCGCAGATAGCAATATCAACATGGAAGGTAAAGAGAGCCGCTTTGGCGTGCTGGTCAGTAGCCTGTTTGCGGTCGTCACGACGGCCGCATCCTGTGGCGCAGTCATTGCTATGCACGACTCCTTCACTGCGCTGGGCGGCATGGTACCGATGTGGTTGATGCAGATTGGCGAAGTGGTGTTCGGCGGTGTGGGGTCAGGGTTGTACGGCATGCTGTTGTTCGTGCTGCTGGCGGTCTTTATTGCCGGACTGATGATTGGCCGCACTCCGGAGTATCTGGGTAAAAAAATCGATGTCCGCGAAATGAAAATGACCGCGCTGGCGATTCTGGTTACTCCTGCGTTGGTGCTGCTTGGGACAGCGATAGCCATGATGAGCGATGCCGGGCGTAGCGCCATGCTCAATCCTGGGCCGCATGGTTTTAGCGAGGTGCTGTACGCAGTCTCGTCTGCCGCCAATAACAACGGTAGCGCTTTTGCCGGATTAAGTGCCAACAGCCCATTCTGGAACAGCCTGCTGGCCGCGTGCATGTTCTTCGGCCGCTTCGGCGTCATTATCCCGGTGATGGCGATTGCCGGGTCGCTGGTCGGTAAAAAGAGTCAGCCAGCAAGTCCGGGCACGCTACCTACCCACGGTGCGCTGTTTGTTGGATTGTTGATCGGTACAGTGTTGCTGGTTGGCGCCCTCACCTTTGTTCCTGCGCTGGCGCTTGGCCCGGTAGCAGAATACCTCTCTTTACGTTGAGTGATGCGGAGCACATGACTATGAGTCGCAAGCAACTGGCGCTGTTCGAACCTTCTCTGGTCGCACAAGCGCTAATGGACGCAGTGAAAAAATTAAGTCCACATACTCAGTGGCGTAACCCGGTGATGTTTATCGTCTGGCTGGGCAGTCTGTTGACTACCCTGTTAACGGTAGCGATGGCGACAGGCCATATGTCAGGTAACCCAGTGTTTACCGGCGCGATAAGCCTCTGGCTGTGGGTGACCGTTCTGTTCGCTAACTTTGCGGAAGCGCTGGCTGAAGGGCGTAGTAAAGCGCAGGCCAACAGCCTGAAAGGAGTCAAAAAGACCGCCTTTGCCCGTAAACTTCGTGAACCCAAATATGGCGCGCAAATGGATCACGTGCCAGCCGAGGAGTTACGCAAAGGAGATATCGTGCTGGTGGAAGCTGGCGATATTATCCCTTGTGACGGCGAAGTTATCGAAGGTGGTGCCTCGGTGGATGAAAGCGCCATTACCGGGGAATCCGCGCCAGTAATCCGTGAATCCGGCGGCGATTTTGCCTCCGTCACTGGCGGGACACGCATTCTCTCGGACTGGCTGGTGATAGAGTGTAGCGTCAATCCCGGAGAAACATTTCTCGATCGAATGATTGCCATGGTCGAAGGCGCACAGCGACGTAAAACGCCGAATGAAATCGCGCTGACGATCCTACTGATTGCGCTGACTATCGTCTTTCTGTTGGCAACCGCCACACTGTGGCCGTTCTCTGCCTGGGGCGGCAGTGCGGTCAGCATCACGGTACTTGTCGCCCTGCTGGTCTGTCTGATCCCCACCACGATCGGTGGGCTGCTCTCCGCGATTGGCGTCGCCGGGATGAGCCGCATGCTGGGTGCGAACGTTATCGCCACCAGCGGACGTGCGGTAGAAGCGGCTGGCGACGTCGATGTCCTGCTGTTGGATAAAACCGGCACCATCACGCTGGGTAACCGCCAGGCCTCTGATTTTCTGCCCGCCCAGGGCGTGGATGAAAAAACACTGGCCGACGCTGCACAGCTTTCATCACTGGCTGACGAAACGCCGGAAGGCCGCAGCATCGTTGTCCTGGCTAAACAGCGCTTTAACCTGCGGATACGTGATGTACAGTCGCTCCATGCCACCTTTGTACCGTTTACCGCACAAAGCCGGATGAGCGGTATCAACATCGATAACCGAATGATCCGCAAAGGCTCCGTAGATGCTATTCGTCGTCACGTCGAAGCCAACGGCGGCCACTTCCCTGCCGATGTAGAGCAGAAAGTCGAAAACGTTGCTCGCCTTGGCGCGACGCCGCTGGTCGTTGCTGAAGGTTCGCGGGTGCTGGGTGTGATAGCCCTGAAAGATATTGTCAAAGGTGGGATTAAAGAACGTTTTGCTCAGCTGCGCAAAATGGGCATCAAAACGGTGATGATCACGGGCGACAACCGCCTGACTGCTGCAGCAATCGCCGCAGAGGCGGGAGTGGATGACTTTTTAGCCGAAGCGACACCGGAAGCCAAGCTGGCACTGATCCGTCAGTATCAGGCGGAAGGTCGATTGGTGGCGATGACGGGTGACGGAACCAACGACGCCCCGGCACTGGCGCAGGCCGATGTCGCGGTCGCGATGAACTCCGGGACCCAGGCCGCTAAGGAAGCGGGCAACATGGTGGATCTCGACTCTAACCCCACCAAGCTGATTGAAGTGGTGCACATTGGTAAACAGATGCTGATGACGCGCGGATCGCTGACCACCTTTAGTATCGCCAACGACGTGGCGAAATATTTCGCCATCATCCCGGCTGCGTTCGCCGCAACTTACCCGCAGCTTAACGCACTGAACGTCATGCGACTGCATTCGCCGGATTCTGCGATCCTGAGCGCCGTCATCTTCAATGCGTTGGTGATTGTCTTCCTGATCCCACTGGCGCTGAAGGGGGTGAGCTACAAGCCGTTATCCGCTTCCGCCATGCTGCGCCGCAATCTGTGGATCTACGGTCTGGGCGGCCTGGTTGTGCCGTTTATTGGTATCAAAGTGATTGATTTACTGCTGACCCTGCTGGGTCTGGTGTGAGGTTTCAGATGAGTGGATTACGTCCTGCATTATCAACATTGCTTTTCCTGATGCTTATCACCGGCGGTGTTTATCCGCTGCTGACCACCGCGCTGGGGCAGTGGTGGTTTCCCCACCAGGCTAACGGCTCGCTTCTGCGTGAAGGTCAGATAATTCGCGGCTCTGAACTGATCGGGCAAAATTTTACCGCCGCGGGTTATTTTCATGGACGCCCGTCGGCAACGGCAGAAGTACCCTATAATCCAATGGCTTCGGGTGGCAGCAACCTGGCAGCGAGCAACCCGGAGCTGGATAAGCAGCTACAAAGCCGAATTGCCGCACTGCGTGCTGCTAACCCACAGGCTAGCCCTGTTGTGCCCGTGGAACTGGTCACCGCGTCCGCCAGCGGTTTGGACAATAACCTGACACCCGAGGCGGTCGCCTGGCAAATTCCCCGCGTGGCGCAAGCCCGCAACCTCAGCGTTGAAGAGGTTACGCAGTTGGTTGCACACTATACACAAAAGCCGCTGGTCAGTTTCATCGGCCAGCCGGTAGTGAACCTCGTGGAACTTAATTTAGCGCTGGATAAGCACTGAGAAAAAGGACATGCATAGCGAACCCCTACGCCCCAACCCCGATCGCCTGCTGGAGCAGACCACCGCGCCGCACCGGGGAAAACTGAAAATTTTCTTTGGCGCTTGTGCGGGCGTAGGCAAAACCTGGGCCATGCTGGCGGAGGCACAACGGCTACGATCGCAGGGGTTGGATGTGCTGATTGGTGTGGTGGAAACCCACGGGCGCAAGGAGACCGCCGCACTGCTGGACGGTCTCACCGTGCTACCGCTGAAACGTCAGGCACACCGTGGACGGCATATCAGCGAGTTCGATCTTGATGCCGCCCTCGCCCGCCGTCCGGCGCTGATTTTGATGGACGAACTGGCGCACAGCAATGCGCCAGGATCACGCCACCCCCGGCGCTGGCAAGATATTGAAGAACTGCTGGAAGCCGGGATTGATGTTTTTACCACCGTTAACGTTCAGCATCTGGAAAGTCTGAATGATGTGGTCAGCGGCGTCACCGGTATTCAGGTGCGTGAAACCGTTCCTGACCCGTTTTTCGATGCCGCTGACGATGTGGTCCTGGTCGATCTCCCCCCCGACGATTTGCGTCAGCGCCTGAACGAAGGCAAGGTCTATATTGCCGGTCAGGCAGAGCGTGCTATCGAGCATTTCTTCCGCAAAGGTAATTTGATAGCGCTGCGTGAACTGGCCCTGCGCCGCACCGCCGATCGGGTAGACGATCAGATGCGTGCCTGGCGGGGACGCCCAGGAGAAGAAAAAGTCTGGCATACCCGCGATGCCATTTTACTGTGTATTGGACACAACACCGGCAGCGAGAAACTGGTGCGAGCCGCTGCACGCCTGGCGGCACGTCTCGGCAGCGTCTGGCATGCGGTATATGTTGAAACACCTGCGCTACACCGGCTACCCGAAAAACAGCGGCGGGCAATCTTAAGCGCGCTGCGACTAGCGCAGGAACTGGGGGCGGAAACCGCCACTCTCTCCGACCCGGCCGAAGACAAAGCCGTTGTCCGTTATGCCCGGGAACACAACCTGGGGAAAATTGTGCTCGGGCGTCCGACAACCCGTCGTTGGTGGCGCAGCGATTCCTTTGCAGACAAGCTGGCTCATCGCGCACCAGACCTCGACCTGATGATTGTCGCACTGGACGATCCCCCTTCTCGTCAGACATTACAAACCACGGATAACCGCACCTTTAAGGATAAATGGCGGGTACAAATCCAGGGTTGCGTGGTCGCCGCTGCATTGTGTGCTGTTACGACGTTGATTGCCATGCAGTGGCTGGTCGCATTTGACGCAGCCAACCTGGTGATGCTCTATCTACTGGGCGTGGTGGTGATCGCCCTGTTCTACGGGCGCTGGCCGTCGGTGGTGGCCACATTTATCAACGTCGCCAGCTTTGATCTCTTCTTTATTGCTCCACGCGGCACGCTTGCCGTGTCTGACGTCCAGTACCTGCTTACCTTCGCCGTGATGCTGACGGTTGGGTTGGTTATCGGTAATCTGACCGCGGGGGTGCGTTATCAGGCCCGGGTTGCACGCTATCGTGAGCAACGAACGCGGCATCTGTATGAGATGTCGAAAGCACTGGCTGTAGGGCGCAGCCAGCAGGATATCGCGGCTACCAGCGAACAGTTCATTGCCTCGACGTTTCAGGCCCGTAGCCGGGTGTTATTACCTGACGAAAACGGTAAGTTGGTTCCCCTGACGCATCAGCAGGGTATGACACCGTGGGATGACGCCATTGCCCAGTGGAGTTTTGACAAGGGGCAGATGGCAGGTGCTGGCACCGACACATTACCTGGCGTTCCCTATCAAATTTTGCCCTTAAAAAGCGCCGATAAAACTTATGGGCTACTGGTAGTAGAGCCAGGAAACTTGCGTCAGCTGATGATCCCGGAACAGCAACGTCTGCTGGAAACCTTCACCCTGCTGGTGGCCAGTGCGCTGGAGCGCCTTACTCTGACAGCCAGTGAAGAGCAGGCCCGCTTTGCCAGCGAGCGAGAAAGTATTCGCAATGCACTGCTCGCCGCCCTGTCCCACGATTTACGCACGCCGCTGACGGTGCTGTTCGGTCAGGCGGAGATATTAACGTTGGATCTGGCAAGTGAAGGTTCGCCACACGCACGCCAGGCCAGCGAGATCCGCCAGCACGTGCTTAATACCACCAGACTGGTCAATAATCTGCTGGATATGGCGCGAATCCAGTCTGGCGGCTTTAATCTTAAGAAAGAGTGGCTAACGCTGGAAGAGGTGGTAGGCAGCGCCCTGCAAATGTTGGAGCCCGGGCTGGCAACACCCATTAACCTGTCACTTCCGGAGCCGTTGACGCTGGTACACGTTGATGGGCCACTCTTTGAGCGGGTGCTGATCAATCTGCTGGAAAATGCCGTCAAATATGCAGGTCCGCAGGCGCAAATCGGTATCGACGCCCAGGTCGACGGCGAGCATCTGCTGCTGGATGTTTGGGACAATGGGCCCGGCATTCCTGCCGGCCTGGAACAGCGTATTTTCGACAAGTTTTCCCGTGGAAACAAAGAATCATCGGTACCGGGTGTTGGGCTGGGGCTGGCAATTTGTCAGGCGATTGTCGACGTGCACGGTGGCACGATTTCAGCGCATAATCGTCCGCAGGGAGGGGCGTGTTTCCGTGTTACACTGCCGCAGGAAGCGCCCCCTGAACTTGAAGATTTTCATGAGGATATGTGACAAACGTACTGATTGTTGAAGATGAACAAGCCATTCGTCGCTTTCTGCGCACCGCGCTGGAAGCGGATGGCCTGCGTGTGTATGAAGCGGAAACGCTGCAACGTGGTCTGTTGGAAGCCGCCACACGAAAGCCCGATCTCATCATTCTCGACCTCGGTCTTCCGGACGGTGACGGTATTGATTTTATCCGCGACCTGCGGCAGTGGAGCGCCATCCCGGTGATCGTGCTGTCAGCCCGCAGCGAAGAGAGCGATAAAATCGCCGCGCTGGATGCCGGTGCCGATGACTATCTCAGCAAGCCATTCGGCATTGGCGAGCTACAGGCTCGTTTACGCGTTGCACTGCGGCGTCACGCCACCGGCCCCTCTCCTGATCCTGTGGTGCAATTTTCTGATGTAAAGGTGGATATTGCCGCGCGTCTGGTTCATCGCGGGGATGAGGAGGTTCATCTGACGCCAATTGAGTTTCGCCTGCTGGCCATACTGCTCAATAATGCCGGAAAAGTGCTGACCCAACGCCAGTTATTGAATCAGGTGTGGGGACCGAATGCCGTTGAACACAGCCATTACTTACGTATCTATATGGGCCATCTGCGCCAGAAACTGGAGCTGGATCCGGCTCGCCCACGCCATTTTCTTACCGAAACCGGGATTGGCTACCGGTTCATGCCGTGAATATGCACTGAATAAAAAAGCCGGATCAGCGCACAGGCTATCCGGCTTTGTTGTTATTCATGCTGGATAGCGACGCAAGCGCCTTATCCGGCAGAGGATTTACGCGTTCTTCAGCACTTCGCTGACAATCTCAACCGCTTCTTTCTCAATCTGCTTGCGATGTTCTTCACCCAGGAAGCTTTCGCAGTAGATCTTGTAAGCGTCTTCGGTACCTGACGGGCGTGCGGCAAACCAACCGTTGTCAGTCATGACCTTCAGGCCGCCAATCGAGGCGCCGTTACCAGGCGCCGCCGTCAGACGCGCAGTGATAGGATCCCCCGCCAGCGTGCTGGCGCTCACCATTTCCGGAGAGAGCTTAGACAACGCCGCTTTCTGCGCGGAGGTGGCTCCAGCCTGAATTCGGTTATAGCTCGGTGCACCAAAGCGCGCCGCCAGTTCGTTGTAATGCTCTTGCGGGTTCTTGCCTGTCACAGCCGTAATTTCCGCTGCCAGCAGACACATGATGATGCCATCTTTGTCAGTCGACCACGGTGTACCGTCGAAACGCAGGAAAGATGCACCCGCACTTTCTTCGCCGCCGAAACCAAAGCTACCATCGAACAGACCGTCAACGAACCATTTGAACCCTACCGGCACTTCGACCAGTTTACGTCCAAGGTCGTTCACCACACGATCGATCATCGCGGAGGACACCAGTGTTTTACCCACAGCGACATCTTTGCCCCACTGTGGGCGATGCTGGAACAGGTAGTTGATCGCGACCGCCAGATAGTGGTTCGGATTCATCAGTCCAGCCGGCGTTACGATACCGTGACGGTCATAGTCCGGGTCATTGGCAAACGCCAAATCGAACTTGTCACGCAGCGCCAGCAGACCAGCCATCGCGCACTCGGAGGAGCAGTCCATACGAATGGCACCGTCTTTATCAAGATGCATAAAGCGGAAAGTCTGGTCGACCTGATCGTTAACGAGAGTCAGATTCAGGTTGTAGTGCTGAGCGATACGTTTCCAGTATTCGATACCGGAACCACCCAGTGGATCAACGCCCAGCGTCAGACCCGCTTTCTGGATTGCCGCCATATCGACGATATCTGCCAGCCCTTCCACGAAGGGTTGAACCAGGTCTTGCTCTTTAACATGACCGGACGCCAGTGCGGCATCCAGCGGGATACGCTTCACGCCTTTCAGACCATCAGCCAACAGTGCATTAGCCCTGTCCTCTACGACTTTGGTGACGTTGGTATCTGCCGGGCCACCGTTTGGCGGATTGTATTTAATGCCGCCGTCTTCTGGTGGGTTATGGGACGGCGTGATCACAATACCGTCAGCCAGCAGACCGCCTTTTTTATTGTGGACCAGGATAGCATTAGACACGGCAGGTGTTGGCGTAAAGCCGTTGTTTTCCTGCACGATGACATCAACACCGTTCGCCGCCAGCACTTCCAGTACAGAGATAAATGCCGGTTCAGACAACGCGTGGGTATCCTTGCCCACATAGCACGGGCCAGTAATCCCGTTTTTCGCACGTTCTTCGGCAATCGCCTGAGCGATAGCCAGAATATGCGGCTCATTAAAACTATGACGACCCGCACTACCGCGATGCCCGGATGTACCGAACTTCACCGCGTGCTCCGCATTCCCTGCCGTCGGTTTTAGTACATAGTATTGCGCCGTTAACTGGGCGACATTAATCAAATCACTCTGTTGTGCAGGTTGACCTGCACGGTTGTGGATTGCCATTGCCTGGTCCTTCTAATGCAAGGATTAAATTGTTCCGCAAACCTTTTCAATCAACTCCGCGGGGAATTGCATTGACTGCATGATATGTTCAACCATGCTGCATTTACGGCCGGTATTCGTGTTGGTGATCACCCAATATGGCGTGCCTAGCACGTGTTTCGGTTTGGTTTGATTACCATTTTTCAGCAACGTCTGTTCATCCGCTGCGAAATAAACGCGCGTGCGGCCATGCAACGATTCTGTTGCTTGTGCAAACGCGTGTTGATCCAGTGAGTAAAGTGTAGACAGCACCAGCATAAAGCGATTCACTGCTTTTTTCTGTTCCGCATATTCATCGGAAAGCAGCAGTTCACGCATGGCGCGCACTTTGTCTTTCGCGGGGTTGACCGGCTTGGCTTCCACGACAGGTTGCACGGCGCGGACTTCTTTTACTACCGGAGTGACAGGCTGTGATGCGGCGGAAAACTTCAACATACGCCGTAAAATGTCGGATGCGCTCTCGCCAATATGCTTGGTGTGGCTGGCAATATAGCTATAGAGTTCATCATCAACTTCAATCGTTTTCATCTTAATCCAGTGCAATGTTTGGCTGAATACAAGTTGTCAGGACTTTACACACTGTAGTGTAAAGGCAAATCCTAACAGCGGATAGCGTCGAGCCTGGTGACCAGCAAAACTCGGAGTAACCGTAGTTGTTGCAGCCATGTGGCAGAATGGTCAACATGATACCCTAACCCGTGAGTGTGAAAAAAAGAACTTTGCCATGAAATTGAATATCCGAGCGCAATCTGCGCAAAACCCGCACAATAATTCTCCCATCGTCCTGGTTCACGGTCTGTTTGGCAGTCTGGATAATCTGGGCATACTGGCACGCTCCCTGGTCGTTGATCACGATATCATCCAGGTCGATATGCGAAATCATGGCCTCTCTCCCCGCTCACCGGAGATGAATTATCCTGCAATGGCGCAGGATCTGTTGGATACCCTCGATGAGCAACACATCGAAAAAGCGACCTTTATTGGGCACTCCATGGGGGGCAAAGCCGTCATGGCACTGACCGCACTGGCACCGGAACGCATCGATCAACTGGTCGCCATCGATATTGCACCGGTTGACTATCACGTACGCCGCCACGATGAGATTTTTGCCGCCATTAACGCGGTAACAGATGCCCAGGCTTCCTCTCGCCAGCAGGCCGCGAGCGTCATGCGTCAGCATTTGCAAGAAGAAGGCGTGATCCAGTTTCTGCTGAAATCCTTTGTTGACGGCGAGTGGCGCTTTAACGTCCCGGTGTTGTGGGATCAGTATCCCCATATCGTAGGATGGGAAACCATACCCGCCTGGGAACATCCGGCGTTGTTTATCCCCGGCGGTAATTCACCTTATGTGACACAAGCGTATCGCGAGCAATTACTGGCCCAGTTTCCGCAGGCCCGCGCCCACGTTATTGCCGGCGCAGGCCATTGGGTACATGCGGAAAAACCCGATGCGGTGCTGCGCGCTATCCGTCGTTATCTGAGTGAGAAGGTTAACTGATTAAAAACTCAGCGTCCGCGCGCGATTACGTGCGTGGGCGTTGGCGCGCCTCCCCTGCTGATGTATTATGGCGCGCTATCCATCCGGGCAGACGCCTGGCTGATTGTTTCCCCGAAGTCACCAAGATCATGGCCAAAGAACAAACGGACCGTACGACATTAGATCTGTTCGCGCAGGAGCGTCGCCCGGGACGACCCAAAACCAATCCGCTTTCGCGTGATGAACAGTTACGTATTAATAAACGTAATCAGCTTAAACGCGACAAAGTTCGTGGACTCAAGCGTGTCGAACTGAAATTGAACGCGGATGCCGTTGACGCTCTAAATGAGTTGGCGGAAGCGCGCAACATGAGTCGCAGTGAACTCATCGAAGAGATGCTGATGAACCAACTCACCGCATTGCGCGGTCAGGCATAGTCTGAATTTCTGCTCTAAATCATAAATCGTGTAGCACAGAGTGCAGTCCCGCGTGTTTGCTGTTTCCGCATGCCGGACTGTTCTGCTATGATTGCCCTTATCCGTGGGCAATGCGCCACCACCATTTCAATAAGTTTCAAGAGGTTATTTTACTCATGGCAATCACTGGCATCTTTTTCGGCAGCGACACCGGTAATACCGAAAATATCGCAAAAATGATTCAAAAACAGCTTGGTAAAGACGTTGCCGATGTACATGACATTGCAAAAAGCAGCAAAGAAGACCTGGAAGGGTATGACATTCTGCTGCTCGGCATCCCAACCTGGTACTACGGTGAAGCGCAGTGCGACTGGGATGACTTCTTCCCTACTCTGGAAGACATTGATTTTAACGGTAAACTGGTGGCATTGTTCGGCTGTGGCGACCAGGAAGATTACGCAGAATATTTCTGTGATGCGTTAGGCACCATCCGCGACATCATCGAGCCGCGCGGCGCTACCATCGTCGGCCACTGGCCAACGGCGGGTTACCATTTTGAAGCGTCCAAAGGCCTGGCAGATGACGACCACTTTGTGGGTCTGGCTATCGATGAAGATCGCCAGCCGGAACTGACCGCTGAGCGCGTAGAAAAATGGGTTAAGCAGATCGCTGAAGAGCTGCACCTCGACGAAATCATCAATGCCTGATTTCGTGCGGCGTAGATATTCATCTGCGCCGCATCAATAGATAAAACCAATCAAAATAATTGCTACAAATTTGTAACTTTTTCGCCTGACCCTGTACAATGGCTGGATGCCAATCGGGTATTGCACAGTGTGTTTGTTGGTGATACCACGTTTTGATTAACAATATTTGCCAGAGACTTGCAGTTTTCATTTAGGCATGGCAGTTCTATAATGATACGCATTATCTCAAGTGCAATTTCTGTCACTTCTGTTAATGAAGTGAACCGTTTAGCTACAGGACAGATTCCGCATGACTGACAACAATACCGCATTAAAGAAGGCTGGCCTGAAAGTAACGCTTCCTCGTTTAAAGATTCTGGAAGTTCTTCAGGAACCGGATAACCATCACGTCAGTGCGGAAGACTTATACAAACGCCTGATCGACATGGGTGAAGAAATTGGTCTGGCGACAGTATATCGCGTGCTGAACCAATTTGATGATGCCGGTATCGTGACCCGCCATAATTTTGAAGGTGGTAAATCCGTCTTCGAACTGACCCAGCAACATCATCACGATCACCTGATTTGCCTTGACTGCGGCAAAGTGGTCGAATTCAGCGATGACTCCATCGAAGCGCGTCAACGTGAGATTGCGGCTAAACATGGTATTCGTTTAACTAACCATAGCCTCTATCTTTACGGTCACTGCGCTGAAGGCGATTGCCGCGAAGATGATCATGCGCACGACGCCAAATAATGTGATGCTTTCTGAAAAGCCAACCTTACGGTTGGCTTTTTTTATGGGCGTTACCTGCCCCTTTCCCCTTCCCACCGCTCCTGTGTTGCTTTAATGTAAAAATCAATTGCCTTCATCGGAGAGTCGAAATGGAACTTCGCCAGTTACGCTATTTTGTGCGCATTGTAGAAACCGGCAGCATGGGTAGCGCAGCGCTCGACCTCAATATCGGTGTTTCGGCGCTCAGTCAGCAAATGACCCGCCTGGAAAACGAACTCGCCATACGTCTGCTGCAACGGACTTCTCGTGGCGTGACGCCCACCAGCGCTGGACTGGCCTTTTACTCTCAGGCACAACTGGCATTACGCCACGCAGACGATGCCATCCTTGCGGCACGGGAAGCCAGACTTTCCGGGCACGTCAGCGTCGGCATGGCACCCAGCACCGCTTCCGTTCTCGGGATGCCTTTCATCAACGCTATGCGGGAAAGCTATGCCGATGTCCGCCTGCATGTAGTGGAAAGTCTCTCTGGCAATCTGGAACGAATGATTAATACCCGTCAAATTGATTTGGCCGTGGTCTTTCAGAAGGAAAAAATCCTGCGCTGGAGCGCCAGAGCAATTCTTGAGGAACAGTTATTTTTGATTGGTACTCATAACTTGCTGGCAGGTATTGCGGATGACACTATCGCCCCTGCCGAACTGGTTAATATTCCATTGATAATGCCAAGCCCAGGACATGGTCTGCGCGGCAGACTGGATGCTATCAGCCAGGAGCATGCGCTGAACATTGAGATCGCCACAGAAATTGACGGCCTGACGCTACTGATGCACGCCGTTCGCAGCGGAATTGGTGCAACACTTCAGCCTGGCGCGGCAATTTCCCATCTCGATAAAGAGACATTAAGAGTGGTCGGCATCCATAATCCCATACTTAGCCGCCCCAACTTTTTGGTCAGCCTTTCTGACGATGAACTCACCCCAGCAGGCCTCGCTGCCCGTGTGGTACTCACCAAAGTGATGCATCAACTGGTGGAATCTGGACGCTGGCCAGGTGCTACCCTTTACAATAATTAAAGGGCTGTTTAGCATCACGTCATAGCGTCCCCACAACTTACTCGTATACATTTTAATTACAAACTTAACAATTGGTTAAGTGGTAATGGAGTCTGCGATGGTTGATGTTCTGGTGATTGGCGGCGGCAATGCAGCACTATGTGCCGCTTTAACCGCCAGGGAGCAAGGCGCTTCGGTATTGCTGCTTGAGGCGGCCCCGCGTGAATGGCGCGGAGGGAACTCCCAACACACGCGTAATTTACGCTGTATGCATGATGCGCCACAGGATGTACTGGTGGAGAGCTATCCCGAAGAGGAATTCTGGCAGGACCTCTGGCGTGTAACGGAAGGTAATACCAACGAAGCACTGGCTCGGCTGGTGATCCGTACCTCTTCCCAATGCCGCGACTGGATGCGCCAGCACGGCGTTAACTTTCAACCGCCACTTTCTGGCGCTTTGCATGTCGCGCGAACGAATGCCTTCTTTATGGGCGGAGGAAAAGCACTCGTAAACGCCTATTATCGCAGCGCAGAAAAACTGGGGGTGCAAATCCGCTATAACACACCAGTCCAGGCACTTGAACTGCATAATGGCAAGTTCGTGGCAGCACTGGCAGGTGCAGAACGCATTCCGGCAAAGACCTGTGTACTTGCTGCTGGCGGGTTTGAATCTAACCGCGAATGGCTGCGAGAAGCATGGGGTGAGAACGCCCGCGGTGAATGGCCAGCGGATAACTTCCTCATTCGCGGCACGCGCTTTAATCAGGGCGTACTACTCAAATTTATGATCGATGCCGGGGCGGACATCATCGGCGAGCCCTCCCAGTCACACTGCGTAGCCATTGACGCCAGAGCGCCATTATATGACGGCGGGATTTGCACCCGCGTGGACTGTGTCTCTTTGGGCATCGTAGTGAACCGCGATGCAGAACGATTTTATGATGAAGGCGAAGACTTCTGGCCCAAACGCTATGCCATCTGGGGACGTCTGGTTGCCCACCAGCCCGGACAAATTGGTTACTCCATTATCGACAGTAAAGCGATCGGTCACTTCATGCCCCCGGTTTTTCCTGGTGCACAGGCCAATACGTTAGCAGAGCTGGCACGTCAGTTGGGACTGGATACTGAGCGCTTTACCCATACTGTCATGCAGTACAACAGCGCCTGCCGGCCAGGGCACTTTGACCACACCACACTGGATAACTGTGCAACACAAAATCTGACACCGGCAAAAACACATTGGGCGCGACCACTGGATACGCCACCTTACTATGGCTATGCCTTACGTCCGGGGATCACCTTCACCTACCTGGGGTTAAAGGTGAATGAACACGCCGCGGTGCATTTTGCAGGGCTTCCAAGTCGCAATCTGTTCGTAGCCGGAGAGATGATGGCGGGCAACGTGCTGGGAAAAGGCTACACCGCAGGTGTAGGCATGTCGATAGGGACCACCTTTGGTCGTATTGCCGGAAAAGAAGCCGCTCTGGCAGCACGTGAGGAGGCATATCATGAAACAGCTTGAGAGATTAATTATCGAAGCGAAAATGCTTACCGAGCCAGAAGCAGAAGTTGAACGAGTCATGCAAGTTTGCAATGCCTGCCGCTATTGCGAGGGTTTTTGCGCCGTTTTCCCGGCGATGACTCAGCGTCTGGAATTCGGAAAAGCGGATATCAACTATCTGGCCAATTTGTGCCATAACTGCGGCGCCTGCCTGCACGCGTGTCAATACGCACCGCCCCATGAATTTGCCATCAATGTGCCGAAAGCAATGGCAGAAGTAAGGCTGGAAACCTATCAACACTATACGCAACCCGCCACTTTTGGCGCGCTTTATCGCCGGGCAGGCATGACCGTAACGCTGTCGCTGGTTTTCGGCCTGATCCTGTTTTTACTTCTTGCCATGGGGTTAAAAGGCTCCCTGTTCCATCCTCCGCTGGCTGGAGATTTTTATCAAATTTTCCCGCATAACCTGCTGGCATGGATGTTTGGTTCAGTCTTTATTCTGGCGATGGGTCTGCTCATGGCTGGCGTTTTCCGCTTCTGGCGGGAGATTTCTCCGGGGATGCCGCGTTCTGTTGACATTGTTGAAGCCTCACACAATGCACTGACGCTGAAATATCTCGATGGAGGGCACGGTAAAGGGTGTAACGAAGCGGATGATGCTTTCACCCTGATGCGCCGCCGGTTTCATCACTTCACTTTCTACGGTTTTATGCTCTGTTTTGCCGCCACCGTCGTGGCGACAGGCTACCACTATTTCGCTGGTATCGAAGCCCCCTACCCGTTTTTCAGCATCCCGGTAATCCTTGGCACATTGGGCGGTATTGGTCTGGTGATCGGACCTGCAGGCTTGCTATGGCTGAATTTTAAACGCTCACCGCTACAGGGCGACGCAAGGCAAAAGCCGATGGACCGCGGTTTTATCCTGTTGCTGCTACTGACGAGTCTGACAGGCTTAGCGCTGTTGGCAGGCAGAGATACCTCATGGATGGCTATTTTGCTTGCTATTCATCTTGGTGTCGTCATGGCGCTATTTCTGACCATCCCATACGGAAAATTTGCCCACGGATTCTACCGTTGTGCGGCATTACTCAAGTGGGCAATTGAAAAACAACGCTAAAATGCAAACGGGCGAAGATATCTCTCCGCCCGTTCTTGTTCATACCACGTTTTATTTCGCCGTATTATTACTGCGAATTTCCTGCCAGACCTTATCGCAATCGGCCTTGACGGATTGATCGTTACCCGTACGCGTTGCCTGGATACACTGCTGGTAATCCAGAACGCGCACGCTTTCTTCATTCGCAAACTGCTGGTGCTGTTTTTCTTTCTTCAGCACATTCAACACACTTTGGCAGGCCTCGATTTTCTCCGGCGAGCCCTGTGCGGTATTGATACAAGCGCTGTAGGCTTCCTTAAGACGGCTATCTTCTTTCGGCGCGGGTGATTGCGCGCAGGCAACCAGCCCTGATGCCATGACGGCGATGAGTATCAGCTTTTTCATAACACACTCCTCAACAAAACGGCAGGCTTGCGGCCTGCCGCTGTCGGCATTAGAAGATGGTGAACGGAGCAATAACGATGAATTTCACGTCACGCTCATCCTGGAAGATGTTACCGTAACCACCGCCCCAGCTTGGAATATCTGAATGGTTGTCGTACTGCGTGAAGTGCAGTTTAAACATAGTGCCCTTCGCACGGCCGTCCTGCAGGGTATAGACCGCATCCAGGCTGTAAGACGACTCTTCGATAGTACGATTTTTGTCGTAGTACGCATCCGGGTTGAGCTGCCAGGTTGCCGGTTTAGCATCCCACGCGTAAACGTATGATGCACCCACAGCCCAGCCAGGCAGGTTCCAGTTCTTCAGGTCATACATCGCACCGAAGAACACGGCCTTTTCACCGTTGGCGTTGAAGTCAGAGCGGTTATCCCACCAAACGTCCAGACGACCGTTTGAAGACGCATAGGTCGGGGTCATACGCTGCAGGAAGTAGCCCTGCTGCCCGTCAGCTTTAACCCAGGTCCCTTCCAGTCGCAGATCAACGACTTCTGCCACTTTGTAGCCGAAGGTCAGTGCCTGCAGCCAGGCCGTGCCATCATAAATGTCGTTAACAGTGCGGTCATCTACCTTATCGCGGGCACCGTAGAACTGGTAGCTGGTGGTAAACGGATTACCGCCTAAATCAAATTTGTAGCTGGCTTTGGCGAAATACTGATCGACGTAGCCTTCAGACTGACCGAATGCCGCTTCCAGCAACAGGTTATTTTTGAAGTCATACTTTGCGCCGATTGAATGGAGGTAATCAACTTTGGTCTTTTTATCGGCCTGATAGAATTTATCGACTTCGGTGTGCCACGGTGCTTTATATTCGTTGGCCCACATATAGGAGAAGCTCAGCGCACCCGCATCACCATAATCGAAGTTGGCACCGGCTTCAGCCCCCTGATAGGTGCCAGGCATAAAGCTCCAGTGTGGTGCCAGCAGAGTTTGCCCGGTTGGCTGAATATAACCAGCGCGCGCCCAGGTCGGGCCAAACTTAAATTTAGCTGCCGCTTTATACAGGCTAATCCCGCTCTTATCGCCGGAGTAATCTTCGTCATAGCCTTTATTTTTTGAAGAGAATGCGATTTCGTTTGGATGGCCACTTTCGCTACTTTCGTTCATTTCAATAGCGGTAAATGCTGCGACATCAATACCAAACATATCAGCCGCATAACCGGACTGGAAGTCGAGGTTTGCGTTCCAGGTGGAGTGAGAAAGGTTAGTCTTGTATTTGTCATGATCGGTAACGTCTTTACGGTCGCGCTCACGCTGCCAGTAATAAATGCCACCCGTTAAGGTAGAGTCATCAATAAAACCTTCGGCGTGAACCTGAGGAGCGACAACAAAACCCGACATTGCTGTGATACCGGCGATAGCCAGCGCCAGCGTACTACGTTTGCCACTAAACGTACGCATATGTTAATCCTCTTTGACGTATAAAAGCTGTCGACAAAAGCGAACAGCGAAAAAGCAAAAATTAAAAAAGTAGCGCTGAGAAAACCTCAGTGACTACAATGAATAGACTATTTTTCGCGACGCGAATTATCAATCTCTTTTTGTAACCAGTATGTAAGAACATGAGCAACCGCACATATTTCATTGCTTTCTGTTACATTTTCATTGGAAGATAAAAAAGCGTTGAATAATTGAAAAAAGACTTGTTTTCCATAAAGATGAAATCGGTTTCAGTCCAGAGTGACTGATAACACAAGGTTTTTGTTAGAAAAATATAAACAGCAAAAATCATTCCTGAATAACAATTATTTCGCTGCGCAAATAGAGTCTGCTAACCATTTTCAGGCGAAAAAAAACGCCGCAGAGTGCGGCGTTTGAAAGGATGCGTAACGACGGTTTATTCGCCTACTTTAGCCCATGTATCGCGCAGACCCACGGTGCGGTTAAACACCAGTTTGTCAGCTGTTGCATAGCGGCTGTCGAGGCAGAAGTACCCTTCACGCTCGAACTGGAACGCTTTACCAGCAACCGCGGCCTGTAGCGAAGGCTCACCATAGCCCTGTTTAATCACCAGCGACTCTGGGTTAATAACGGACAGGAAATCTTCCGCAGCACCCGGGTTAGGTACACTGAACAGACGATCGTACAGACGGATTTCAATCGGCAGCGCATGAGCCGCACTTACCCAATGAATAACGCCTTTTACTTTACGGCCATCGGCCGGGTCTTTACTCAGCGTGTCTGCATCGTAGGTGCAGAAAATAGTCGTGATATTCCCTTCCGCATCTTTCTCTACGCGCTCAGCTTTGATGACGTACGCATTACGCAGACGGACTTCTTTACCCATCACCAGACGCTTGTACTGTTTGTTGGCTTCTTCGCGGAAATCGGCCCTGTCGATCCAGATTTCACCGCTGAACGGTACTTCACGGCTGCCCATTTCCGGTTTGCTCGGATGGTTAGGCATAGTGACCAACTCGCTTTCGCCCTGTGGGTAGTTTTCGATAACCAGTTTCACCGGATCGATAACCGCCATTGCGCGCGGTGCGTTTTCGTTCAGATCTTCACGGATGCAGGATTCCAGAGAAGCGATTTCAATGGTGTTATCCTGTTTGGTCACACCGATGCGTTTGCAGAATTCACGAATTGCAGCAGCCGTGTAACCACGACGGCGCAGACCCGAGATAGTCGGCATGCGCGGATCGTCCCAGCCTTCAACGTGCTTATCAGTCACCAGCAGGTTCAGCTTACGCTTGGACATCACGGTGTATTCCAGATTCAGGCGCGAGAACTCGTACTGGCGCGGGTGAACCGGAATGGTGATGTTATCCAGCACCCAGTCGTACAGACGACGGTTATCTTGGAATTCCAGCGTACACAGTGAATGTGTGATGCCTTCCAGCGCATCGCTGATGCAATGGGTGAAGTCGTACATCGGATAGATGCACCACTTGTTGCCCGTCTGATGGTGTTCAGCAAACTTAATGCGGTACAGCACCGGGTCACGCATCACGATAAACGGCGAAGCCATATCGATTTTCGCACGCAGGCAGGCTTTACCTTCTTCAAAACCACCGGTACGCATTTTTTCAAACAGCGCGAGGTTTTCTTCAACGCTGCGATCGCGGAACGGGCTGTTTTTACCCGGCTGCGTCAGCGTGCCACGGTATTCACGGATTTCGTCGGCAGACAGTTCGTCGACATACGCCAGGCCTTTGTTAATAAGCTCTACCGCGTAAGCATGTAACTGATCGAAGTAATCCGAAGAGTAGCGAATATCGCCAGTCCAGTGGAAACCTAACCATTCAACGTCGTTTTTAATCGATTCAACGTACTCGATATCTTCTTTAACCGGGTTCGTATCATCAAAACGCAGGTTGCACTGGCCCTGGTAATCTTGCGCAATACCAAAGTTCAGACAAATGGATTTCGCGTGGCCAATGTGCAGATAGCCATTTGGCTCCGGCGGAAAACGGGTATGGATAGTGGTGTGCTTACCACTGGCCAGATCTTCATCGATGATCTGACGAATAAAGTTACTCGGGCGGGCTTCAGCCTCACTCATCGTGGATTCCTCAAAGCGTAAACAACGTATAACGGCGTATGATCTTATAAGCAGGACTGACTGACAACCTTTAGTTACGCAAAATACGTATCAGACAGCTATTATGCGGGCAATTGCTGCAAAAAAAAGCGGCGGAGGATTATCCCCCGCCGCTGTTAATCATCTCATCGTGCCGGATGGCGGCGCTTACGCCTTATCCAGCCTACGAGCAATTACTTACCTTTAATCTCATACAGTGGTGTTTGACCGGCAACCACATGACCTTCGGCTTTAACAACCAGACCACCGAAATCATCGCTATTGCTGCAAACAACCGGGCTAATCATGGAACGTGCGTTCGCGTTCAGGTATTCCAGATCCATTTCCAGAATCGGTTGACCTGCTGCAACAACCGCACCTTCTTCAACCAGACGTTTAAAGCCTTTACCTTCCAGTGCCACGGTATCGATACCCATATGGACCACGATTTCCGCGCCTTTTTCTGTTTCCAGACAGAACGCATGGTTGGTGTTGAAGATTTTCACAATGGTACCCGCTGCTGGAGAAACCACGATTTTATCCGTTGGTTTTACCGCCACGCCGTCACCCACTGCTTTGCTGGCGAAGGCTTCATCAGGCACTTGCTCCAGTGCAACCACATCACCGGTAATCGGAGAAACCAGCGCTTCAATGGTGGCTGCATTCGCTACCGCCTGCGGTTTTGCAACCGGGGCAGCCGCTGCAGGAGTACTGTCAGTAGACGCTGCCGCAACCGGGCCACGTGCCACAACTTTCTTCATTTCGTCGCCGATAGATTCAGCTTTCGCACCCACGATGACCTGAATAGTTTGTTTGTTCAGCTTAACCACACCCGATGCGCCTAAACGTTTGCACATCGCATCATTTACGCGGGCAGAATCGCCAACGGTCAGACGCAGGCGGGTGATACAGGCATCAATCGCTTTCAGGTTATCCGTACCGCCAACCGCCGCAATGTAGTTGGTTGCCAGTTGAGCTAAACCTTCTTCGGTATTGCTGTTCGCTTCGTCAGTAACAATCTCGTCTTCTTTATCTTCGCGACCCGGCGTTTTCAGGTTAAACATACGAATAACCGCGCTGAACAGGACGAAGTAAATAACGAAGAACACCAGACCCATGACGACCAGCATCCAGACGTTCTTACTTGCAGCCGGCAGGTTGTACATCAACACGTAGTCAATAGCACCTGCGGAGAAGGAGAAGCCGGCGTGAATCCCCAACAGCGTCGCAACGAACAGGCTGATACCTGTCAGAACAGCGTGCAAGAGGTACAGCAACGGAGCCAGGAACATAAACAGGAATTCCAGCGGCTCGGTAACACCGGTCAGGAATGCGGTGATAGCAACGGACAGCAGCATACCGCCGACCATAGGACGACGTGCTTTCGGCGCGGCGAAGTACATCGCCAGTGCCGCACCCGGCAGACCAAACATCATGATCGGGAAGAAGCCAGACATGAACATACCCGCAGTGCCGTCACCCGCGTAGAAGCGGTTGATATCACCATGGAATACTGTGCCTGCAGCGTTAGTGAATTCACCAATCTGGAACCAGGCGATGGTGTTCAGAACCTGATGCAGACCGGTTGGGATCAGCAGACGGTTGATGAAGCCAAAAATACCGGAACCCAGCGCGCCAGCGCCCACGATCCACTCACCACCCGCATGGATGGCGTTCTGCACCGGCGGCCACACGTAGCCGAAGATAGCAGCCAGCACCAAGCAGAAGAAGCCCGTGGCGATAGGTACAAAACGTTTGCCACCGAAGAAACTCAGGAAATCAGGCAGTTTGATGCCAGACCAACGGTTATACACAGCACCGCCGACCAGACCGGTGATGATACCTGCCAGAACGCCCATGTTGATCGCTGGGTTAATGGTAACCATTGCTTTGGTCAATATGAAATAACCAACCGCACCTGCCAGCGCTGCCGCACCCGCGCTGTCTTTAGACCAGCTGGAAGCCACACCGATAGCAAAAATTAACGCGAGGTTATCAAAGATAGCCCCACCCGCTTGCGCGATGAAGGGTACGTTCAGTAAATCTGGTTGGCCGAATCGCAGCAACAGTGCCGCGACTGGCAGCACCGCGATGGGGAGCTGTAACGCCCTACCCAGCCGCTGGAAAAAACCTAAAATATTCATTTTATTCCCCCTACGAGACCCCGATTAGGCTCCTTTGAAGCCATATTTTTATTGTGCGACCATTCCTAACTGCAACAGCAAGAGATTTTGGAACAACAACATTAACCATTCATCTACATTCAGAGTGTGTGAAAAATTAATTCGTATCGCAAATTAAAAGCGTGTTTTTTGTGATTCCAATCACCAAATATCGTTATTAACCCTCCCTTACACTGGCTAACTACGAAAACTTATTTTATCATTCAAAAAATCGAAACGGATTGATCCTTACCGATGCAAAACCAGGTTACGCTTAATACTGCACAGAGACTCAATCCGCCAACTGCTTACATTTACTTTTGAGGTGAAGAATGAGACTGATCCCCCTGAATACCGCTGAACAAGTCGGCAAATGGGCTGCTCGCCATATCGTTAACCGTATTAACGCGTTCAAACCAACGGCAGATCGTCCGTTCGTTCTGGGCCTGCCAACTGGCGGTACTCCGCTGACTGCCTATAAAGCATTAGTCGAAATGCACAAAGCGGGCCAGGTGAGCTTCAAACATGTTGTCACTTTCAACATGGACGAATATGTTGGCCTGCCGAAAGAGCATCCAGAAAGCTATCACAGCTTTATGCACCGCAACTTCTTTGATCATGTTGATATCCCAGCAGAAAACATCAACCTGCTCAATGGTAACGCGCCGGATATTGATGCAGAATGCCGTCAGTATGAAGAGAAAATCCGTTCTTACGGTAAAATCCATCTGTTTATGGGCGGCGTAGGTAACGATGGTCACATTGCGTTCAACGAACCCGCTTCATCTTTAGCTTCCCGTACTCGTATCAAAACGCTGACCCACGACACCCGCGTAGCAAACTCACGCTTCTTTGACGGCGACGTAAGCCAGGTGCCTAAATATGCACTGACCGTAGGCGTGGGCACCTTGTTGGATGCTGAAGAAGTAATGATCCTGGTGCTGGGTCACCAGAAAGCCCAGGCGCTGCAGGCGGCTGTTGAAGGTAACGTTAACCACATGTGGACTATCAGCTGTCTGCAACTGCATCCGAAAGCGGTTGTGGTCTGCGATGAGCCTTCCACTATGGAACTGAAAGTGAAGACGCTGAAATACTTTAACGAGTTAGAAGCGGAAAATATTAAAGGTCTGTAATGATGTCCCCGCCCTGTCGAAAACGTGCAGGGCGGCATTTTTTTGAAATCGGGGGTCGGAATGTATGCTTTAACCCAGGGCCGGATTTTTACCGGTCACGAAATTCTTGATGACCATGCGATTGTTGTCGCCAATGGCCTGATCGATAGCGTTTGCCCACTGTCTGAATTGCCGCCAGGGATTGAACAACGCTCACTGAATGGGGCCATTGTCTCCCCCGGTTTTATTGATGTGCAGTTAAACGGCTGTGGCGGTGTACAGTTTAACGATACGGCAGAGGCCGTTACCGTTGAGACGCTGGAAATCATGCAGAAAGCCAATGAAAAATCTGGCTGCACCAACTATCTGCCAACGCTAATCACCACCAGCGATGACCTGATGAAGCAGGGCGTTCGCGTCATGCGTGAATACCTCGCTAAGCATCCAAATCAGGCATTAGGGCTACACCTTGAAGGTCCATGGCTGAATCTGGTGAAAAAAGGTACGCATAATCCGAGCTTTGTCCGCCAGCCAGACGCTGCGCTGGTCGATTTCCTGTGCGATAATGCGGATGTCATCACCAAAGTGACGCTGGCGCCTGAAATGGTTCCTGCCGAAGTGATCACCCAACTGGTGAATGCAGGTATCGTGGTGTCTGCGGGCCACTCTAACGCGACGCTGAAAGAAGCAAAAATCGGTTTCCGTGCAGGCATTTCCTTTGCAACACATCTGTTCAACGCGATGCCTTATATTACCGGCCGCGAACCTGGTCTGGCAGGTGCGGTTCTTGATGAGGCCGATATTTATTGCGGTATCATCGCCGATGGCATGCATGTTGACTATGCCAACATCCGCAATGCCAAACGCCTGAAAGGTGACAAACTGTGCCTGGTGACCGACGCAACTGCACCAGCGGGTGCAAACATTGAACAGTTCATTTTCGCTGGTAAAACAATATACTACCGCAATGGACTGTGTGTTGATGAGAACGGCACGCTGAGCGGTTCATCATTAACCATGATCGAAGGTGTACGCAATCTGGTTGAACATTGCGGTATCGCACTGGACGAAGTCCTGCGTATGGCAACGCTCTACCCTGCTCGCGCCATTGGCGTCGACAAACAACTCGGCAGTATCGCGCCAGGCAAAGTAGCCAACCTGACCGCGTTCACGCACGACTTTAAAATTATCAAGACCATCGTTAATGGCAACGAGGTCGTTACTGAGTAAGAGAAAGAATGACACCAGGCGGACAAGCTCAAATAGGTAATGTTGATCTCGTAAAACAGCTTAACAGCGCGGCAGTTTATCGTCTGATTGACCAGCATGGGCCAATCTCGCGAATTCAGATTGCCGAGCAAAGCCAGCTTGCTCCCGCCAGCGTAACCAAAATTACGCGTCAACTGATTGAACGCGGGCTGATTAAAGAAGTCGATCAGCAGGCCTCCACCGGGGGCCGCCGCGCCATCTCTATCGTCACCGAAACCCGTAATTTCCACGCAATTGGCGTTCGCCTTGGCCGCCACGACACCACGCTGACACTCTATGATATGAGCAGCAAAGTGGTTGCCGAAGAGCATTATCCGCTACCCGAGCGCACCCAGGAAACACTGGAGCACGCGCTGCTCAATACGATTGCCACCTTTATTGACAGTTGCCAGCGGAAAATCCGTGAGCTGATTGCAATCTCCGTTATCCTGCCAGGACTCGTTGACCCCGAAAGTGGCGTCATTCGCTATATGCCCCATATTCAGGTTGAAAACTGGGGACTGGTCGACGCACTGGAAAAACGTTTTCAGGTCACCTGTTTTGTCGGCC
This sequence comes from Citrobacter sp. Igbk 17, assembly GCF_028069775.1. Classification (NCBI taxonomy): domain Bacteria; kingdom Pseudomonadati; phylum Pseudomonadota; class Gammaproteobacteria; order Enterobacterales; family Enterobacteriaceae; genus Citrobacter; species Citrobacter sp. Igbk 17. The sequence goes on from NZ_JANEWI010000016.1 coordinate 65,180, forward strand.
ATGATATCCGCAGCCTGGCGCTTGCCGAGCACTATTTTGGGGCAAGTCAGGACTGCGAAGACTCCATTCTGGTGCGTGTCCATCGCGGAACCGGCGCAGGGATTATCTCCAACGGGCGTATTTTCATCGGACGCAACGGCAACGTGGGCGAAATAGGCCATATCCAGGTTGAGCCACTGGGCGAACGCTGCCATTGCGGTAACTTTGGTTGTCTGGAAACGATCGCTGCCAATGCGTCCATTGAACATCGCGTACAAAATTTACTGAAACAAGGCTATCCGAGCCGTCTCACGTTGGACGATTGCAGTATCAAAGCTATCTGCAAGGCAGCCAACAAAGGTGACAATCTGGCAGCAGAAGTTATCGAGCACGTGGGTCGCCACCTGGGTAAAACCATCGCGATTGCGATTAACCTGTTTAATCCGCAAAAAGTCGTCATCGCCGGTGAGATTACCGAAGCAGATAAAGTCCTGCTTCCGGCAATAGAAAGCTGCATTAATAATCAGGCACTGAAGGCGTTTCGCCACAATTTACCGGTGGTACGTTCCACGCTGGATCACCGTTCAGCGATTGGTGCATTTGCGCTGGTGAAGCGCGCCATGCTCAATGGTTCATTGCTGCAACGTTTGCTGGAAAGCTAATGCTCTCATATAGTAGTGGATTACTATACCCTAAATAATTCGAGTTACAGGACAAAACGCATTAGCGTTTTGAACAGCGCTTGTGCTGGCCCCGTAGGGGTGAGGCCGCTTGGCCGAATAACGCGGCGACGCAGCGAATCCCCTGGAGCGTACACCAGTACGTGACTGGGGTGAGCGAGGAAAGCCAACGCACATGCAACTTGAAGTATGACGGGTATATAAGACTCATAACGAATTCCCTGGGTAGTTCATGACCATTAAGAATGTAATTTGTGATATCGACGGCGTGCTGATGCACGACAATGTTGCCGTACCCGGTGCGGCAGAATTTCTGACCGGCATTCTGGAGAAAGGTTTACCGTTAGTCCTGCTGACGAACTACCCTTCGCAGACCGGGCAAGATCTGGCAAACCGCTTCGCCACCGCGGGTGTGAATGTCCCCGATAGCGTCTTTTATACTTCCGCCATGGCTACTGCTGATTTTCTCCGTCGCCAGGAAGGGAAAAAAGCCTACGTGGTGGGTGAAGGCGCGTTAATCCATGAGCTGTATAAAGCAGGCTTTACTATTACCGACGTTAACCCTGATTTTGTCATTGTCGGAGAGACCCGTTCGTACAACTGGGACATGATGCATAAAGCGGCTTACTTTGTGGCTAACGGCGCACGTTTTATCGCCACCAACCCGGATACCCACGGTCGCGGCTTTTACCCTGCCTGTGGTGCGCTCTGCGCCGGTATTGAGAAGATCTCCGGCCGTAAACCGTTTTATGTCGGCAAACCCAGCCCGTGGATTATTCGCGCGGCACTCAACAAAATGCAGGCGCACTCAGAAGAAACGGTCATTGTTGGCGACAACCTGCGCACTGATATTCTGGCAGGCTTCCAGGCGGGTCTGGAAACTATCCTGGTTCTGTCTGGCGTATCCAAGCTTGATGATATTGACAACATGCCATTCAGACCAAGCTGGATCTATCCCTCCGTTGCAGAGATTGATGTGATTTGATCCCAGGCCGGATAAGACGCACGCGCGTCATCATCCGGCAATGTTGCGGCGTGAATACCGGATGATGGTGTAAGCGCCTTATTCGGCCCACAGAAATACCCCATCTAATAAAATTGCCATTTTATTGATGATTCATCAATAAATGCGCTCATTACGTAATCTTTTTTCACCATTCAACAATCATCATTGAGTTTTTTATTTTCAGCGCGCCAAACTCCTTGCGCCCCCAGCGGCTTTGCGGCATTTTCTTTATCAAGCAAACATAAAAAGCATCACGCAACAGGTTAACGGAGAAGGTTATGTGTTCTATTTTTGGCGTATTCGATATTAAAACTGACGCAGTTGAACTGCGTAAAAAGGCTCTGGAATTGTCCCGTCTGATGCGCCACCGCGGCCCGGACTGGTCTGGTATTTACGCCAGTGATAACGCCATTCTGGCGCACGAACGTCTGTCTATTGTCGACGTCAATGCGGGCGCTCAGCCGCTGTATAACGTGAAGAAAACACATATCCTGGCTGTTAACGGTGAGATTTATAACCATCAGGCGCTGCGTGCTGAATACGGCGATCGCTATCAGTTCCAGACCGGTTCTGACTGCGAAGTGATCCTTGCGCTGTATCAGGAAAAAGGTCCAGAGTTTCTGGATGACCTGCAAGGCATGTTTGCCTTCGCACTGTACGACAGCGAGCAGGACGCTTACCTGATTGGCCGCGATCACATCGGCATCATCCCACTGTATATGGGCTACGACGAACACGGTAACTTCTACGTTGCGTCTGAAATGAAGGCGCTGGTCCCTGTTTGCCGTACGATTAAAGAATTCCCGGCCGGTAGCTATCTGTGGAGTAAAGACGGCGAAATTCGTCAGTATTACCAGCGTGACTGGTTTGATTACGATGCAGTAAAAGACAACGTTACGGATAAAAACGAGCTGCGTCAGGCACTGGAAGATGCCGTGAAAAGTCACCTGATGTCCGATGTTCCTTATGGCGTGCTGTTATCCGGTGGTCTGGACTCCTCCGTGATTTCCGCCATCACGAAAAAGTATGCGGCGCGTCGTGTAGAAGATCAGGAACGCAGTGAAGCCTGGTGGCCGCAACTGCACTCTTTCGCGGTTGGCCTTGAAGGCGCACCGGACCTGAAAGCCGCTCAGGAAGTGGCAAACCACCTTGGTACTGTCCACCACGAGATCCATTTCACCGTGCAGGAAGGTCTGGATGCTATTCGCGACGTGATTTATCACATCGAAACCTATGATGTCACAACCATTCGTGCCTCAACGCCGATGTACTTAATGTCGCGTAAGATTAAAGCAATGGGCATTAAAATGGTGTTATCGGGCGAAGGGTCAGATGAAGTGTTTGGCGGCTATCTCTACTTCCACAAAGCGCCAGACGCGAAAGAGTTGCACGAAGAAACCGTGCGTAAACTGCAGGCGCTACACATGTTCGACTGCGCCCGTGCCAACAAAGCAATGTCTGCCTGGGGTGTCGAAGCCCGTGTGCCTTTCCTGGACAAAAAATTCCTTGATGTGGCAATGCGCATCAACCCACAGGACAAAATGTGCGGCAACGGAAAAATGGAAAAACATGTCCTGCGCGAATGTTTTGAATCGTATCTGCCCGCCAGCGTGGCGTGGCGTCAGAAAGAGCAGTTCTCTGACGGCGTCGGTTACAGCTGGATTGACACGCTGAAAGAAGTCGCTGCAGAGCAAGTTTCCGACCAACAACTGGAAACCGCCAGCTTCCGCTTCCCGTATAACACGCCATCATCTAAAGAAGCGTATTTGTATCGTGAGATTTTTGAGGAACTGTTCCCGGTTGCCAGCGCGGCTGAATGTGTTCCTGGTGGCCCTTCTGTTGCCTGTTCTTCAGCAAAAGCCATTGAATGGGATGAAGCGTTCAAAACCATGAACGATCCGTCTGGTCGCGCGGTTGGCGTGCATCAGTCAGCCTATAAGTAAGCGAATCATCAGCAAAGAGCCCTGCGGGGCTCTTTTTTTATGTCGATTTAACGTGCGAAAAAACAATTAATAACTAATAATTGCCGAATATTGCGTCATGCTGTTCGCAACCTAACCAAACAGTCACATTCCAGCTATTTTCAATGAAAAAGGGGTTGACGCTTCAAGGCTCAATACGCATAATGCGCCCCGCAACGCCGATAAGGTTACGCGAAAAAAAGATGGCTACGTAGCTCAGCTGGTTAGAGCACATCACTCATAATGATGGGGTCACAGGTTCGAATCCCGTCGTAGCCACCATCTTTTTTGCGGGAGTGGCGAAATTGGTAGACGCACCAGATTTAGGTTCTGGCGCCGCAAGGTGTGCGAGTTCAAGTCTCGCCTCCCGCACCATTCACCCGTAAGCGTTGCACGGATGGGGTATCGCCAAGCGGTAAGGCACCGGTTTTTGATACCGGCATTCCCTGGTTCGAATCCAGGTACCCCAGCCATTTTTTCTTCGATAAAGCGGTTCACCGCAACGGTCATTGGGGTATCGCCAAGCGGTAAGGCACCGGTTTTTGATACCGGCATTCCCTGGTTCGAATCCAGGTACCCCAGCCATCGAAGAATATGTTAGTATTTGGCTACGTAGCTCAGCTGGTTAGAGCACATCACTCATAATGATGGGGTCACAGGTTCGAATCCCGTCGTAGCCACCATATTAAGATGTATCGGGTTAATCCGGTAAATCCAAAAAATTGTTGGGGTATCGCCAAGCGGTAAGGCTCTGGTTTCTGATACCAGCATTCCGAGGTTCGAATCCTCGTACCCCAGCCATATTAAAGAAGTCATCCACTTTGTGGGTGCACCCGTTGGGGTATCGCCAAGCGGTAAGGCTCTGGTTTCTGATACCAGCATTCCGAGGTTCGAATCCTCGTACCCCAGCCATATTAAAAAAGCTCGCTTCGGCGAGCTTTTTGCTTTTCTAACGCCGGTTGACGGCAATCCTTACCCGGCCTACATGACTTGTAGGCCTGATAAGCGTAGCGACATCAGGTACTACCCGAGCTACAACCCTAACGCATACTTCAGTGCCTGGCGCTTCAACACGCCTGCGCGTTCTGCAGCCATGAGTCCAAGATTACGCATGATGCGCAGCGGTTGCAGGTTATTACTGAACCCGGCGTAGAACAAATCCATGCCGCTCTGCATGATGAAATTATCGGTCATGCGGCGATTCTGATAGCGTTTCAGTACTGGCTGGCTGGCCCAGGACTCACCGTAGCTGCGGGCATTCACCAGCACGTCAATCAGTGCATCGACATCGCGAAATCCCAGATTTACGCCCTGCCCCGCCAGTGGATGAATGGTATGTGCGGCATCACCGACCAGCGCCAACCCCGGCTGGACATACTGCAACGCATGACGACGTGTCAGCGGAAATGCGCCTGCAGCCACAGGCAGCACGTTACCCAGTCGCGATGGGAAATGTTTGCCTATCTCTGCCTGGAGTTGCGCCATGCTTAAGCTTTGTAACTGACGGATACGCGCCGGGGTGTCGTACCACACCAACGAAGCCCAGTCGTCGAACAACGGTAAAAATGCACGCGGACCGTCAGGGGTAAACTGCTGCCAGGTGCTGTCTCCGGGTGCGTTTTCACACTGGACAGTTATCAGCATACAAGATTGCGCGTATTGCCAGGCATGGATGCCAATCCCGGCCATTTTGCGTACCTGGGAGTTGGCACCATCAGCACCGATCACCAGCTTCGCGTTGATTTTTCCACCATCTGCCAGCTCAAGTTCATGCCGGTCATTATGCCGATGTAAAGAAATCAGCGATGTGGGCACGCGCAACGTCACTTTAGGGTGAGCTTCCAGCGCCTGCCAGAGCGCTTGTTGCAGGACGGTATTCTCCACCATGTAACCCAACAACGGCAGCTTAAGCTCCGCAGCATCAAACACCACATGGGCATTTTCCCATTCCCACGTCTCCAGCCGACGATAAGGATGGCTGCGCATCCCCTGCACCGTATCCCAGACGCCCAGCCCTTTAAGCAGCGATACCGAGGCGGAACTGATGGCCGAAATTCTGACATCCGGCTGTCCGTCAGCCACAAACGGCGCGGGCACGGCATGCTCGATAACCGTTACCGTAAATCCGTGCTGCGCCAGTCCCAGCGCCAGCGCGCCGCCGACCATCCCCCCGCCGACAATGGCAATTTCCGTTGGTTGATTTGTCATGGTCAATCATCCTGTTACATGTATTGTGTAAGTTTACAGGATTTTTTACCCCTTGAGGCTGACATCCGTCATACTGGTCACAACCGCGCCAAAGCAGTACACTATGCGCCCTGCATTTCAGCCACAATTTCGCAAGAGCAAGTCGATGACCAAAAAACTCCATATTAAAACCTGGGGCTGTCAGATGAACGAATACGATTCATCGAAGATGGCCGATCTGCTGGATGCCACTCACGGGTATCAACTGACCGACGTGGCGGAAGAAGCGGATGTGCTGCTGCTGAATACCTGCTCAATCCGCGAGAAGGCTCAGGAAAAAGTCTTCCATCAGTTAGGTCGCTGGAAGCTCTTAAAAGAGAAAAATCCCGATCTCATCATTGGTGTTGGTGGCTGCGTGGCATCTCAGGAAGGCGACCATATTCGCCAACGCGCACACTACGTCGATATTATTTTCGGGCCGCAAACTCTGCATCGTCTGCCGGAAATGATCAACAAAGTGCGCGGTAGCAATACCCGTAGCCCGGTGGTAGATATCAGCTTCCCGGAGATCGAAAAGTTCGATCGTCTGCCGGAACCGCGTGCCGAAGGTCCAAGCGCGTTTGTGTCCATCATGGAAGGCTGCAATAAATATTGTACTTACTGCGTGGTGCCCTACACCCGTGGTGAAGAAGTCAGCCGCCCGGCGGATGATATCCTGTTTGAAATCGCCCAGCTTGCGGCGCAAGGCGTACGCGAAGTGAACCTGCTGGGGCAAAACGTCAACGCCTGGCGTGGTGAAAACTACGATGGCACGATCGGTTCGTTCGCTGATCTACTCCGTCTGGTCGCTGCAATCGACGGCATTGACCGTATCCGATTTACCACCAGCCATCCGATCGAATTCACCGATGATATCGTTGAGGTCTACCGTGATACGCCAGAACTGGTGAGCTTCCTGCACCTGCCGGTACAGAGCGGTTCGGATCGTGTGCTAAACCTGATGGGTCGTACCCATACCGCGCTGGAATACAAAGCGATCATCCGTAAACTGCGCGCAGCACGTCCGGATATCCAGATTAGCTCCGACTTCATCGTCGGCTTCCCAGGTGAAACCACCCAGGACTTCGAGCAGACCATGAAGCTGATCGCTGATGTCAATTTCGACATGAGTTACAGCTTTATCTTCTCTGCGCGCCCTGGCACTCCAGCAGCCGATATGGTTGACGATGTGCCGGAAGAAGAGAAAAAACAGCGTCTGTACATCCTGCAGGAGCGTATTAACCAGCAAGCCATGGCCTGGAGCCGTCGTATGCTTGGCACGACTCAGCGTATTCTGGTAGAAGGTACATCGCGTAAGAGCATCATGGAGCTATCAGGTCGTACCGAAAATAACCGCGTGGTGAACTTCGAAGGAACCCCGGAAATGGTCGGTAAGTTTGTGGATGTTGAAATTACCGATGTCTGGACGAACTCCCTGCGCGGCAAAGTCGTGCGCACTGAAGACGAAATGGGCCTGCGCATCGCAGAAACCCCGGAGTCAGTGATCGCACGCACCCGTAAAGAAAACGATCTGGGTGTCGGTATTTATCAGCCGTAATCCTGCTGAAATACGCAAATAATGCCCGATGGTGCTGCACTTATCGGGCTTACACTTCCAGGCTCGCTGCTCCGGCGGGCCTTGTAATCTGCCCTGGCACCCCCATATTTATCGCAATGCTTGCGCCTTTCCCCCATGGCGTGAATAATTTCCTTAGATGCCGGTAAATGTTCAGCGTCCGGCGAGACATGCATAAGAGGAACAGTTTGAACATAGACACTCGCGAAATTACCCTTGAACCCGCAGACAATGCCCGCCTGTTGAGCCTTTGCGGGCCATTTGATGACAACATAAAACAACTGGAGCGTCGTCTCGGCATCGAAATTAACCGCCGCGATAACCACTTCAAACTGACCGGTCGCCCCATTTGTGTCACCGCTGCGGCTGATATTTTACGCAGCCTGTATGTCGATACGGCCCCAATGCGCGGCCAGACACAGGACATCGAGCCAGAACAAATTCATCTGGCGATTAAAGAAGCGCGTGTGCTTGAACAGAGCGCAGACAGCGTGCCGGAATTTGGCAAAGCGGTGAATATCAAAACCAAGCGCGGAGTGATTAAACCGCGTACGCCGAACCAGGCGCAGTACATCGCTAACATCCTCGATCACGACATCACCTTCGGCGTTGGCCCGGCGGGTACCGGTAAAACGTACCTTGCGGTTGCCGCCGCGGTCGATGCGCTTGAGCGTCAGGAGATCCGTCGAATTCTGCTGACCCGCCCGGCGGTGGAAGCAGGTGAAAAACTGGGTTTCCTGCCAGGCGATCTGAGTCAGAAAGTCGATCCGTATTTGCGCCCACTGTATGACGCGCTGTTCGAAATGCTGGGTTTTGAAAAGGTCGAGAAGCTGATTGAGCGCAACGTCATTGAGGTCGCACCGTTGGCCTATATGCGCGGCCGTACGTTAAACGATGCGTTCATCATTCTTGATGAGAGCCAGAACACCACCATCGAACAGATGAAAATGTTCCTGACCCGTATCGGCTTTAACTCCAAAGCCGTCATTACCGGGGACATCACGCAGATTGACCTGCCGCGCAGCACCAAGTCTGGTCTGCGTCATGCCATTGAAGTGCTGGCCGAAGTCGATGAGATTAGCTTTAATTTCTTCCATAGCGAAGACGTGGTACGCCACCCGGTTGTTGCCCGTATCGTGACGGCATATGAAGCCTGGGAAGAAGCAGAACAAAAACGCAAAGCCGAGCTGGCGGCAGAACGCAAGCGCGAAGCTCAGGAGCAGGAGCAGGAGCAAAAATGAGTCAGGTTATTCTCGATTTACAGCTGGCATGCGAAAACGAATCCGGCTTACCACCAGAAAGTCAGTTTCAGACATGGCTGGATGCCGTGATCCCACAGTTTCAGGAAGAGTCAGAGGTCACGATTCGTTTGGTCGATGACGCTGAAAGCCACGAGCTGAACCTGACCTATCGCGGGAAAGATAAATCAACCAACGTGCTCTCTTTCCCGTTTGAAGCGCCTCCGGGCATTGAAATGCCGCTGCTGGGCGATCTGGTCATCTGCCGCCAGGTGGTTGAGAAAGAAGCTCAGGAGCAAGGCAAACCGCTTGAGGCCCACTGGGCGCATATGGTGGTACATGGTAGCCTGCATTTATTGGGCTACGACCATATTGAAGATGACGAAGCAGAAGAGATGGAATCCCTCGAAACAGAGATTATGCTTGCTCTGGGCTATGAGGATCCGTACATTGCCGAGAAAGAATAAGCATTTCGAAGTCTTGTAGCCTGATAAGCGTAGCGCCATCAGGCAAAACATGCCGTCACAGCTGAGTATACGCATGACGAGCGCCCCATTAACTAACATGAGAACCCATACGACGCCATGAGCGACGACAATTCACACAGTAGTGACACGTTAACCAGCAAAAAGGGATTTTTTTCCCTGTTACTGAGCCAACTTTTCCACGGTGAACCGAAAAACCGTGACGAACTGTTGGAGCTGATCCGTGATTCCGGGCAGAACGACCTTATCGATGAAGATACGCGCGATATGCTCGAAGGGGTGATGGACATTGCGGACCAGCGCGTTCGCGACATCATGATCCCCCGCTCTCAGATGATTACCCTGAAACGCAACCAGACTCTGGACGAATGCCTTGATGTCATTATCGAGTCTGCCCACTCGCGTTTTCCGGTGATCAGCGAAGACAAAGATCACATTGAAGGGATTCTGATGGCCAAGGATCTGCTGCCCTTTATGCGCAGCGATGCCGAAGCATTCAGCATGGAAAAAGTGTTACGCCAGGCGGTTGTTGTCCCTGAGAGCAAGCGTGTTGATCGCATGCTGAAAGAGTTCCGCTCCCAGCGTTACCATATGGCAATCGTCATCGACGAATTCGGCGGCGTGTCTGGTCTGGTGACCATCGAAGACATTCTTGAGCTGATCGTCGGTGAAATTGAAGATGAGTACGACGAAGAAGACGATATCGACTTCCGTCAGCTCAGCCGTCACACCTGGACTATTCGCGCGCTGGCGCCGATTGAAGACTTCAACGACGCCTTCGGGACCCACTTTAGCGACGAAGAAGTTGATACCATTGGCGGGCTGGTTATGCAGGCCTTTGGTCATTTACCCGCTCGCGGTGAGACCATCGACATCGATGGTTACCAGTTCAAAGTGGCGATGGCTGACAGCCGTCGTATTATTCAGGTTCATGTCAGAATTCCGGACGACTCACCCCAGCCCAAACTGGACGAATAAACCCGAAACTGGATCATAGACTACATGGCATTTGCCCCATTAATTGAACGCCAGCGCATTCGCCTGCTGCTGGCGTTATTATTCGGTGCCTGCGGGACGCTGGCGTTCTCTCCGTATGACATCTGGCCCGCCGCGATTATTTCGCTGATGGGTCTACAGGCTCTCACCCTCAACCGCCGTCCACTCCAGTCTGCTGCCATTGGCTACTTCTGGGGAATGGGGCTGTTTGGTTCAGGCATCAACTGGGTCTACGTCAGCATCGCGCAATTTGGCGGCATGCCGGGGCCGGTAAACGTTTTTCTCGTGGTTCTGCTTGCCGCCTACCTGTCGCTCTACACCGGTCTGTTTGCTGGCATTCTGTCGCGTCTGTGGCCGAAAACTAACTGGATTCGGGTAGCGATTGCCGCGCCGGTTATCTGGCAGATAACTGAATTCCTGCGCGGCTGGGTTCTGACCGGCTTCCCATGGTTGCAGTTTGGCTACAGCCAAATTGATGGCCCGCTTAAAGGGCTTGCACCGGTAATGGGCGTAGAAGCAATCAACTTCCTGTTGATGATAGTCAGCGGCCTGCTGGTGCTGGCGTTAGTCAGCCGTAACTGGCGTCCGCTGGTTGTGGCCGTGATCCTCTTCGCACTGCCCTTCCCGCTTCGCTATATCCAGTGGTATACGCTGGAACCTGAAAAAACCACGCAGGTATCGATGGTGCAAGGCGACATTCCACAGTCGCTGAAGTGGGATGAGGGCCAGCTACTTAACACGCTGAAGATTTACCTTGATGCTACCGAGCAAGAGATGGGTAAATCGCAGCTAATTATCTGGCCGGAGTCTGCAATCCCGGATCTGGAAATTAATCAGCAGCGTTTTCTGAGCATGATGGATGACCTGCTGAAATCCAAAAACAGCACGCTGATCACCGGCATTGTCGACGCTCGCCTCAACAAGCAGAACCGTTACGATACCTACAACACCATCATTACGCTGGGTAAAGACAGTCCGTACAGTTATGACTCGACCAATCGCTATAACAAAAATCACCTCGTCCCATTTGGTGAGTTTGTTCCGCTGGAATCGATTCTGCGCCCGTTAGCACCGTTCTTTGATCTGCCGATGTCGTCATTCAGCCGTGGGCCATATGTTCAGCCCCAGCTCCATGCGCATGGTTTCAAACTGACAGCGGCAATCTGCTACGAAATTATTCTTGGCGAACAGGTACGTGACAACTTCCGCCCGGATACTGACTATCTGTTGACCATCTCTAACGATGCCTGGTTCGGTAAGTCGATCGGTCCGTGGCAACATTTCCAGATGGCGCGTATGCGTTCTCTGGAGCTGGCACGCCCGCTGCTGCGTAGCACCAATAACGGTATTACCGCGGTGATTGGCCCGCAGGGGGAGATTCAGGCGATGATCCCGCAGTTTACCCGTCAGGTACTGACCACCAGCGTTACGCCGACCACGGGCTTAACCCCTTATGCCCGTACCGGTAACTGGCCGCTGTGGCTGCTTACCGCACTGTTTGGTTTCGGTGCGGTGGTGATGAGCCTGCGCCAGCGCCGCCGTTAAATTCGCAGGCCGGATAAGGCGGTACGCCGCCGCCCGGCCATCATGCTTCCTCCGCCGGATGGCGCTGCGCTTATCCGGCCTACTCCTCTCTCCTCACCCATTCTGGCACGCCTATTGCTTTGTTATACAAGGCAAACGCTGTTTTGGCTGCATGTGCAACCTGGTCGCACCAAAGTTGAGCGAAGGTAGCACCTGAAAAGTGCAACAGGATATTTTTGCCCCCAAATGGTGCGGCGCACTTCGCAAAAATAAACAATAACACAGCAAATTCTTTACATTCATCCAAACTAAATGTTAACAAACATATACAAGACTGCACGTTTAAGTAGCAAACAATAACAACATCACAATGGGTATCAATGCGTCACCGGCGCAGACGATAAAGGAGTTGGATATGCAATTACGTAAGCTCGCCACAGCCATGCTGGTTATGGGAATGTCCGCTGGTCTGGCGCACGCAGAAGACGCAGCACCAGCGGCAGGCAGTACGCTGGATAAGATCGCTAAAAATGGCGTAATCGTCGTCGGACACCGCGAATCCTCGGTACCGTTTTCTTACTACGATAATCAGCAAAAAGTGGTCGGCTATTCACAGGATTACTCCAACGCAATTGTTGACGCTGTGAAGAAAAAGCTGAACAAGCCTGACCTGCAGGTGAAACTGATCCCAATTACCTCTCAAAACCGTATTCCGCTGTTGCAAAATGGCACCTTCGACTTTGAGTGTGGTTCCACCACCAACAACGTTGAGCGCCAGAAGCAAGCGGCTTTCTCTGACACTATTTTCGTTGTCGGCACCCGTCTGCTGGCGAAAAAAGGTGGCGATATCAAAGATTTCCCTGATCTGAAAGGGAAAGCGGTAGTCGTTACTTCCGGTACCACCTCAGAAGTGCTGCTGCACAAACTGAACGAAGAACAAAAAATGGATATGCGCATCATCAGCGCGAAAGACCACGGTGACTCTTTCCGTACTCTGGAAAGTGGTCGCGCCGTTGCCTTTATGATGGATGACGCACTGCTGGCCGGCGAGCGCGCGAAAGCGAAGAAACCGGACAACTGGGAGATCGTTGGCAAGCCGCAATCTCAGGAAGCTTACGGCTGTATGCTGCGTAAAGACGATGCTGAATTCAAAAAGCTGATGGATGACACCATTGCCCAGGCTCAGACTTCAGGCGAGGCGGAAAAATGGTTTGATAAGTGGTTTAAAAACCCGATTCCACCGAAAAACCTGAACATGAATTTCGAACTGTCAGACGAAATGAAGGCTCTATTCAAGTCACCGAATGATAAAGCGCTTAACTAACTAAAATAAATGGGGCGAGTTCACCTTGCCCTCTCGATTGTTACTTGGCACGGACAGACTATAAGCCTGATGGTCGTTCCCCATCAGGCCTGAAAACCGCTAAACGCTGAATAACAATCTTCGAGGGTAGCGCTGCTACCCTTTTTTTTCTGGAGTAGATTTATGTCTATAGACTGGAACTGGGGTATTTTTTTACAACAGGCCCCGTTCGGCAACACCACCTATCTTGGCTGGCTCTGGAGCGGTTTCCAGGTCACTGTCGCATTATCCATCACCGCCTGGATTATCGCTTTCCTGGTGGGTTCGTTATTCGGCATCTTACGTACCGTTCCAAATCGTTTCCTTTCCGGGATCGGTACGCTGTATGTCGAGCTCTTTCGTAACGTACCGCTGATCGTTCAATTTTTTACCTGGTACCTGGTCGTGCCTGAGTTGCTGCCGGAAAATATTGGCATGTGGTTTAAGTCAGAGCTGGACCCTAACATCCAGTTCTTCCTTTCCTCCATGATTTGTCTGGGGCTGTTTACCGCCGCACGCGTCTGTGAGCAGGTTCGTGCCGCGATTCAATCACTGCCTCGCGGGCAGAAAAACGCCGCACTGGCGATGGGGCTAACGCTGCCACAGGCCTACCGCTATGTTTTGCTGCCAAACGCCTACCGCGTGATTGTGCCGCCAATGACCTCAGAGATGATGAACCTGGTGAAGAACTCAGCCATCGCCTCAACCATCGGTCTGGTTGATATGGCTGCACAGGCGGGAAAACTGCTGGATTACTCTGCCCACGCATGGGAATCATTTACGGCCATTACCCTGGCCTATGTACTGATTAACGCCTTTATTATGCTGGTGATGAATCTCGTCGAACGTAAAATCCGCCTGCCTGGCAATTTAGGAGGCAAATAGTGTACGAATTTGACTGGAGTTCTATCGTCCCTTCCCTGCCATTTTTGTTGGATGGGCTGCTCATCACGCTGAAAATCACCGTTACAGCGGTTGTCATCGGTATCGTGTGGGGAACCCTCCTGGCAGTCATGCGACTGTCGAGCTTTGCGCCGATTTCCTGGTTTGCAAAGATCTACGTCAACGTATTCCGCTCCATCCCTCTGGTCATGGTGCTGCTGTGGTTCTACCTGATTGTGCCCGGTTTTCTGCAAAACGTGCTGGGGCTGTCACCGAAAACCGATATTCGCCTGATCTCAGCAATGGTCGCGTTTTCGATGTTCGAAGCGGCCTACTACTCGGAAATTATCCGTGCCGGGATCCAGAGTATCTCTCGCGGGCAGTCCAGTGCTGCGCTGGCGCTAGGGATGACGCACTGGCAATCAATGAAACTCATCATATTGCCACAGGCATTCCGCGCCATGGTTCCGCTGCTACTGACTCAGGGCATCGTACTGTTCCAGGATACCTCGCTGGTCTACGTATTGAGTCTGGCAGATTTCTTCCGCACCGCCTCCACTATTGGCGAGCGTGACGGTACACAGGTTGAAATGATCCTGTTCGCTGGCGCCGTTTATTTTGTATTCAGTCTGAGCGCATCGTTGTTGGTCAGCTATTTGAAGAAAAGGACAGTTTAATGATTACCCTGAAAAATGTTTCTAAATGGTATGGTCACTTTCAGGTGCTGACCGACTGCTCCACGGAAGTGAAAAAAGGAGAAGTGGTGGTGGTCTGTGGCCCGTCAGGCTCCGGTAAATCCACACTTATCAAGACGGTAAACGGCCTGGAACCAGTCCAGCAGGGCATCATCACGGTTGACGGCACCGTCGTAAATGACAAGAAAACCGATCTGGCCAAACTACGCTCCCGCGTCGGCATGGTGTTCCAGCACTTTGAGCTGTTCCCCCATTTGTCGATCATCGAGAATTTGACACTAGCCCAGGTCAAAGTGCTTAAACGCGATAAAGCGCCTGCGCGTGCAAAAGCGCAAAAGCTGCTTGAACGCGTTGGTCTGGCGGCGCATGCCGAGAAGTTTCCGGCACAACTCTCAGGGGGTCAGCAACAACGTGTCGCTATCGCCCGGGCGCTGTGTATGGATCCTATTGCCATGCTGTTTGACGAGCCGACGTCAGCACTGGACCCCGAAATGATCAACGAAGTACTGGACGTGATGGTTGAGCTGGCCAATGAAGGGATGACCATGATGGTGGTTACCCACGAAATGGGCTTTGCGCGGAAAGTAGCGAACCGGGTGATCTTTATGGATGAAGGGAAAATTGTTGAAGACTCACCGAAAGAAGAGTTCTTCGCCAACCCAAAATCAGACCGAGCCAAAGACTTCCTCGCGAAAATATTGCACTGATCATACTGGCGCGTACATTCAGGTGCGCGCCACCTCACGCTTTATACCTTCACTTCTCGAATCATGTACAGTCCAGCGTTAACCTTGTCACAAAGTCCCACTTACAAGGAGCAACAATGGCACTTCCCATTCTGTTTGATTGCGATCCAGGTCATGACGACGCTATCGCAATTGTTCTCGCCCTCGCCTCACCTGAGCTGGACGTTAAAGCGATAACCTCTTCTGCTGGTAACCAGACACCCGATAAAACGTTACGTAACGTGTTGCGCATGTTGACGCTGCTTAACCGTACCGATATTCCAGTGGCCGGCGGAGCGCTAAAACCATTGATGCGCGATCTGATTATCGCCGACAACGTGCACGGTGAAAGCGGTCTGGATGGCCCTGCGCTACCGGAGCCCGCTTTTGCTCCACAGGCCTGTACAGCCGTTGAGTTGATGGCAAAAACCCTACGCGAGAGCCATGAGCCGGTAACGATTGTCTCCACCGGGCCGCAAACGAACGTGGCGTTGCTGCTGAACAGCCATCCTGAACTGCACGCTAAGATCGCCCGTATCGTTATCATGGGTGGTGCAATGGGTCTCGGGAACTGGACGCCCGCGGCAGAGTTCAATATTTATGTTGATCCTGAAGCGGCCGAGATTGTGTTCCAGTCGGGAATTCCGGTAGTGATGGCGGGGCTTGATGTCACACATAAAGCACAAATTCATCGTGAAGATACTGAACGGTTCCGTGCGATTGGGAACCCCATTTCCACCATTGTCGCTGAGTTGCTGGACTTTTTCTTCGAGTATCACAAAGACGAGAAATGGGGATTTGTCGGTGCACCGCTGCACGACCCATGCACCATTGCCTGGCTGCTGAAACCTGAGCTGTTTACTACCGTTGAGCGGTGGGTCGGGGTGGAAACGCAGGGTAAATATACCCAGGGAATGACCGTGGTGGACTACTACTTCCTGAGCGGCAATAAGCCAAATGCCAGTGTGATGGTGGACGTTGATCGCCAGGGGTTTGTCGATCTGCTGGCAGAGCGTCTGAAGTTTTACGCCTAAACCACGCCGGATGGCGCTAACGCTTATCCGGCCTACAAAATCGTGCAATTTGTAGGCCGGATAAGACGCTTTGCGTCGCCATCCGGCAATAAGCGATTACGGTTCAAACGGCCGGCGCTGGAACTGATCGTGTCCACATTTCGGACACAGCGGCAGCACATCCGGGGTGTAAACCGCTAAATGGAAATGGCACTTCTCGCAGACCAGATTTCCCAGTCCCACCACCTCGCCACTGTGATAAACCCCATGATGGCTAAGGTCCTGAAATACCTCGCGCCATTCAAGCTGCGTTTTGTCGGTGATATCGGCCAACTCTTGCCAGATACTCTCCTTGATAACCCGCATAAAGACGCTGTCACTCTCTTCATCAAGGCTCTCTTCATAGCTAAGAGCGAACTCCTCCAGGTCACGCCTCACGGCCCGGGTAAGCTCTTCCACCTCGGTTCGGGTTAACTCCCCGGTTTGCATCACGCGCTGACGCGCCTGGTCCACCAGCGCATCAATATCGCGTTCGCCATTTCGCAGACGTTCGCTGAGTGACGTCACCAGTTCACGGTAATATTGAGCAACCTTGTTCATCGCTTCGCCTCCTGGGTCGTTAACTGTCTATAATAATAGACGTTATTTACGCTACGCTTTGCAAGACTGTCCACAGAGTGTGTAAATTCGTGCAAGAATTATCCTTGCGGGAATTCAACGCTGAATGCGCGAAAGGCTGTTTTGACGCGGGCGTTTGGGCTATGCTATGCGGATCTGAAACACCACATCTAGAGCTACGTTTGTAGCTGTATTGAAAACAGGACCACTGGCTGCCATGCAAGAGCAATACCGCCCGGAAGAGATAGAATCCAAAGTACAGCTTCACTGGGATGAGAAGCGCACATTTGAAGTTACCGAAGACGAGAGCAAAGAGAAGTATTACTGCCTGTCTATGCTTCCCTATCCTTCTGGTCGACTACACATGGGCCACGTACGTAACTACACCATCGGTGACGTAATCGCCCGCTACCAGCGCATGCTGGGCAAAAACGTACTGCAGCCCATTGGCTGGGATGCGTTCGGTCTGCCTGCGGAAGGTGCTGCGGTTAAAAACAACACCGCGCCAGCACCGTGGACGTACGACAACATCGCTTACATGAAAAACCAGCTCAAAATGCTGGGCTTTGGTTACGACTGGAGCCGCGAGCTGGCAACCTGTACCCCGGAATACTATCGTTGGGAACAGAAGTTCTTCACCGAACTGTACAAAAAAGGTCTGGTATACAAGAAAACCTCTGCGGTGAACTGGTGCCCTAACGACCAGACCGTACTGGCAAACGAACAGGTTATTGACGGCTGCTGCTGGCGCTGCGATACCAAAGTTGAGCGTAAAGAGATCCCACAGTGGTTCATCAAAATTACCGCTTACGCTGACGAACTGCTGCGTGATCTGGATAACCTGGATCACTGGCCTGACACCGTTAAAACAATGCAGCGTAACTGGATTGGCCGCTCTGAAGGTGTAGAAATCACCTTCAACGTGAACGGTTACGACAACACGCTGACCGTCTATACCACCCGTCCGGACACCTTTATGGGTGCAACCTACCTGGCTGTTGCGGCAGGTCACCCGCTGGCGCAAAAAGCGGCGGCCAATAACCCGGAGCTGGCGGCATTTATCGATGAATGTCGCAACACCAAGGTTGCTGAAGCTGAAATGGCGACCATGGAGAAGAAAGGTGTCGATACCGGCTTTAAAGCCATTCACCCGCTGACGGGCGAAGAGATCCCGGTTTGGGCAGCAAACTTTGTCCTGATGGAATACGGTACGGGCGCTGTGATGGCCGTTCCGGGTCACGATCAGCGCGATTATGAGTTTGCGACCAAGTATGGCCTGGCCATCAAGCCGGTAATTCTGACCGCTGAAGGCGCAGAGCCGGATCTGTCTGAACAGGCGCTGACCGAAAAAGGCGTGTTGTTTAACTCTGGCGAGTTTGACGGTCTGGCCTTCGAAGACGCGTTCAACGCCATTGCTGACAAGCTGGTAGCGAAAGGCGTGGGTGAACGTAAAGTTAACTACCGTCTGCGCGACTGGGGTGTTTCCCGTCAGCGTTACTGGGGTGCGCCAATCCCGATGGTCACGCTGGAAGACGGCACCGTACTGCCGACACCAGAAGATCAACTGCCGGTGATTCTGCCAGAAGATGTCGTCATGGACGGTATCACCAGCCCGATCAAAGCCGATCCGGAGTGGGCGAAAACCACCGTTAACGGTATGCCTGCCCTGCGTGAAACCGACACCTTTGATACCTTTATGGAGTCCTCCTGGTACTACGCGCGTTATACCTGCCCGCAGTACAACGAAGGGATGCTGGATCCGGAAGCGGCAAACTACTGGCTGCCGGTTGATATCTACATTGGTGGTATTGAACACGCCATCATGCACCTGCTCTACTTCCGCTTCTTCCACAAACTGATGCGCGACGCGGGCATGGTGAACTCTGACGAACCGGCTAAACAGCTGCTGTGCCAGGGTATGGTGCTGGCAGATGCGTTCTACTACGTTGGCGCAAACGGCGAGCGTAACTGGGTTTCTCCGGTTGATGCGATCGTTGAGCGCGACGAAAAAGGTCGTATCGTTAAGGCCCTGGACGCACAAGGTCATGAACTGGTGTATACCGGCATGAGCAAAATGTCCAAATCGAAAAATAACGGTATCGACCCGCAGGTAATGGTTGAACGTTACGGTGCGGATACCGTACGTCTGTTCATGATGTTTGCCTCTCCGGCTGATATGACACTGGAATGGCAAGAATCCGGCGTAGAAGGGGCAAACCGCTTCCTGAAACGTGTCTGGAAACTGGTTTACGAGCACACCACCAAAGGTGATGTGGCTGCATTGAACGTTGATGCATTGAGCGAAGACCAAAAAACGCTGCGTCGTGACGTGCACAAAACCATCGCTAAAGTGACTGATGATATCGGTCGCCGTCAGACCTTTAACACCGCGATTGCGGCGATTATGGAACTGATGAACAAGCTGGCAAAAGCACCGCAGGAAGACGAGCAGGACAGAGCCCTGATGCAGGAAGCACTGTTGGCCGTTGTGCGTATGCTTAACCCGTTCACCCCACACGTTTGCTTCACCTTGTGGCAAGCGCTGAAAGGCGAAGGTGATATCGACAATGCACCGTGGCCTGTTGCTGACGAAAGCGCAATGGTCGAAGACTCTACGCTGGTCGTGGTTCAGGTCAACGGCAAAGTCCGTGGTAAAATTACCGTCCCGGTAAACGCCACTGAAGAGCAGGTTCGTGAACGTGCTGGCCAGGAGCATCTGGTCGCAAAATATCTTGATGGCGTTACCGTACGTAAAGTGATTTATGTACCGGGTAAACTCCTCAATCTGGTCGTTGGCTAAGCGCGGGAGGAAGCGTGCGACATCTGACAACATTGTTGTTATCCCTGGTGGTGCTTGTCACCGCCGGGTGTGGCTGGCATCTGCGTAGTACTACGCAGGTTCCCCCCACGATGAAAACCATGATTCTGGTCACGGGTGATCCGAACGGCCCGTTAAGCCGTGCGGTGCGTAATCAGCTGCGTTTGAATGGCGTTACACTGCTGGAAGACAGCTCAACGCGCAAAGACGTTCCGTCCTTACGCCTTGGTGCAGTCAGCATTTCGCAGGATACCGCGTCCGTGTTCCAGAACGGTCAAACCGCTGAATACCAGATGGTGATGTCCGTTAGTGCTTCAGTCCTGATCCCGGGCCATGATATTTACCCGATCAGCGCTAAAGTCTATCGTTCATTCTTCGACAACCCGCAAGCGGCACTGGCGAAGGATAACGAGCAGGAGATGATCGTTAAAGAGATGTACGACAAGGCGGCCGAGCAGTTGATTCGTAAACTGCCAAGCGTACATATTGCTGATGTTCAGTCATCCAGTGATGACGTCGAGCCTGCAGTGAAAACTGCAGCGCCAGCGTCCTCCTCTCCGGCGCGTGTTTCCACCACGCTGGGTAACTGATGCTCAAGTTGTACCCTGAACAACTCCGCGCACAGCTCAATGAAGGGCTGCGCGCGGCGTATTTATTACTGGGCAATGACCCCCTGTTGTTGCAGGAGAGCCAGGACATCGTCCGTATGGCTGCCGCCGCACAAGGGTTCGAAGAACACCATACGTTCACCCTCGATACCAGCACCGACTGGGGCGCAATCTTTTCCCTTTGCCAGGCGATGAGCCTGTTTGCCAGCCGTCAAACGTTACTCCTGCAGCTGCCAGAAAATGGCCCCAATGCCGCCATTAACGAACAACTTGCCTCGCTCGTCACGCTGCTACATGACGATCTGCTGCTTATTGTTCGTGGTAACAAGCTGACCAAAGCCCAGGAAAACGCCGCATGGTATTCCGGACTGGCGAATAACGCGGTGCTGGTCAGTTGCCAGACACCTGAACAGGCACAGCTTCCGCGTTGGGTAGCTGCAAGGGCGAAACATCATAATCTGCAGCTGGATGACGCCGCCAACCAGCTCTTATGCTATTGCTACGAAGGCAATCTGTTAGCGTTAGCGCAGGCGCTGGAGCGGTTGTCGCTACTTTGGCCTGACGGTAAATTAACGCTGCCTCGTGTGGAGCAAGCCGTTAACGATGCCGCGCACTTTACCCCCTTCCACTGGGTAGATGCGCTGCTGATGGGCAAAAGCAAGCGCGCGCTGCATATTCTGCAACAGCTCCGTCTTGAAGGCAGTGAACCCGTTATTTTGTTACGTACTCTGCAGCGGGAATTATTACTGCTGGTGAACCTGAAACGGCAGTCGGCCCATACCCCATTACGGGCATTGTTTGACAAACATCGGGTATGGCAAAATCGCCGTGGCATGATGGGAGATGCGTTAAACCGACTGACCCCCACGCAGTTACGTCAGGCGGTCACGCTGTTAACACGTACGGAAATTACGCTTAAACAAGACTATGGTCAGTCAGTGTGGGCGGAGCTTGAGGGACTTTCCCTGTTGCTTTGCCATAAATCACTGGCAGATGTTTTTATTGATGGTTGATATGAAATCATTGCAGGCTCTGTTCGGTGGCACCTTTGATCCGGTGCATTATGGTCATCTGAAACCCGTTGAAATTCTGGCTAATCTGATTGGCCTGTCTCGGGTTATTGTCATGCCCAATAACGTGCCACCACATCGTGCGCAACCGGAAGCCTCCAGCGCCCAGCGTAAACATATGCTTGAACTGGCCATTGCCGACAAACCTTTGTTTTCACTGGATGAGCGCGAGCTAAAACGCGATACCGCCTCGTACACCGCACAAACACTGCAAGAGTGGCGCGTGGAACAAGGCCCGGATGCACCGCTGGCATTCATTATTGGTCAGGATTCACTGCTGACCTTTCCTTCCTGGCATGATTACGACACGATTCTGGATAACACCCATCTTATCGTGTGTCGACGACCGGGTTATCCCCTTGAGATGGCACAGGAACAGCACCAGCAGTGGCTGGAGCGCCATCTGACCCATACGGCAGATGATCTGCATAACCTGCCGGCAGGTAAGATTTACCTTGCTGAAACGCCCTGGTTCAATATCTCCGCTACACTTATCCGCGAACGCCTGGAAAAAGGCGAGCCGTGCGACGACTTACTGCCACGCGCCGTGCTCGACTATATCAACCAGCAGGGTTTGTACCGCTAAGCGTGTTGGTTAATGCCGCCAGCAGGCGGTCATTTTCTTGCTGACTGCGAACAGCAACCCGGTAATAACGCGCGTCCAACCCCGGGTAATTGGCACAGCTACGGATCAAAACATGTTGTTCCAGCAGTGATTTTTGCAAATCGATATCCGGTCGATCGCAGCGTAACAGCCGATAGTTAGCCCGACCGGGATAGACGGTCAGGCCGGGCAGCGTTTGCAATTGTTGATCAAATCGCTGTCCTTCCTGTACCAGCCATTGCCACGTCGCCTGCTGGTAGGCGCTATCGCTAAGAATCATCTCTCCCGCCAGCGCGGCAAATGCGTTAATTGACCACGGCATTTGTCGGCTGCGCATCCGTGCCACGGCCTGTTCGTCGCTATTGACCAGATAACCCAGTCGCAACCCCGGTATCGCATAGAACTTGGTTAGCGAACGAAGAACCCAAATGTGCGGATTCTCTTGTAGCCGCGGAATAAAACCTTCCTCCCCGGCAATAAAATCGATAAAGGCTTCATCCAGAATCAAGGTAATCCCCAATTCAGCGCAGCGCGTTGCTATCGCAGCAAGCAGACGATCATCGGGCAATAGCCCTGTCGGGTTGTTGGGCGTACAAAGAAAGAGGCAGTCCAACTGCGGCGTTAACGCATCAAGGATCGTGGCGGTGAGCTGCCAGCCATCCTCCTCGCGCAGCGCAAACTCATGGATCGCACATTCGCCCCATTCCAGCGCCCGGCGGTATTCAGCAAATCCGGGGGCAACAATCATCGCATGGCGCGGCTTGAGCCCATTAACCAGGGTGAAGATAGATTCTGTTTCGCCATTCCCCGCGAGGAGCCACGAAACAGGTACCTGATGATGCTGCGCCAGCGCCGCATGCAACTGGGTGTAGTCAACGTCCGGGTAGCGTTCAGCCCTGTCCAGATTGTCGATAAGCGCGCATTTTAAGGTTGCGGGCATACCCAGCGGGTTAATATTCGCGCTAAAATCCAGCAATTGCTCAGGCGGGATGCCCAACAATGCGGCGGCTTCTCGGGTATTACCGCCGTGCGCGCTCTTCAATAAAGACATCGTGCCGCTCCAGTCAAAAGAGGGTATTTTATTGAAAAAATCTCTGCGCAATCAGGGCAAGCATCATATTTTGTGCGAATAGCCCCAAGAGGAAAAAATGAGACTCTGGTTAGTACGTCACGGAGAAACCGAAGCCAATGTCGCTGGGTTATACAGCGGTCATGCCCCCACACCGCTAACGGAACGGGGGATTGCTCAGGCGCAATCACTGAGTGGGCTGCTACGCAATGTCCCTTTCAACAACGTTCTGTGCAGCGAACTCGAACGCGCCCGCCATACAACCCAACTGATTCTGGCGGAACGCGAGGTTCCTGTGCGTGTCATGCCTGAACTTAATGAGATGTTCTTTGGCGACTGGGAAATGCGCCATCATCGCGATCTTGCACGTGAAGACGCTGAAAATTATGCCGTATGGTGTAATGACTGGCAGAACGCAACCCCAACCAATGGCGAAGGATTCCAGGCATTTTCACAGCGTGTTGAACGTTTCATTGCGCAGCTTGCTGATTACAAAGACAGTCAAAATCTGTTGGTGGTGAGTCATCAGGGCGTGCTGAGCGTGCTGGTGGCCCGGCTGCTGTCCATGCCCGCGGCCGCCATGTGGCACTTTCGCATCGAACAGGGTTGCTGGAGTGCAATTGATTTTTGTGACGACTTTGCGGTTCTGAAAGTTCTCAATAGTCGCGCCGTGTGGCACGAGGGTGAGTGAATGCACTGTTTTTTCTGCCGATGGGCCTCTCTCCCATTGACACCCTATGACAGGCTGCTATTCTCCGCAACCTGACTTTTCCCGCCTTTCAGAGCTTTGCAGAAATTGTTTTACAAAAATGGCGATGCATTCTGTTGCGTGGGGTGGGATGATAGCGCACCGCAAAAGCGCTTTCGGAGACATTTGTCCCGATATCGCCTCTGGTTCAGGTATACTAACAGACGTTTTTAACTCTTTTTCACCCAGGGGGAACACTTGCAGGGTAAAGCACTCCAGGATTTTGTAATCGACAAAATTGATGACCTGAAAGGTCAAGACATCATCGCCTTAGATGTTCAGGGCAAATCCAGTATCACCGATTGCATGATTATCTGCACTGGCACGTCCAGCCGCCATGTCATGTCTATCGCCGATCACGTTGTTCAGGAATCTCGCACCGCCGGTCTGCTGCCGCTTGGCGTAGAAGGCGAAAACGTAGCTGACTGGATCGTTGTCGATCTTGGCGATGTGATTGTCCACGTTATGCAGGAAGAGAGCCGTCGCCTGTATGAACTGGAAAAACTCTGGAGTTAATACGTGAAGCTGCAACTTGTCGCCGTGGGTACGAAGATGCCTGACTGGGTGCAAACCGGTTTTACGGAGTACCTGCGCCGGTTTCCAAAAGACATGCCCTTTGAGCTGATCGAAATTCCGGCAGGAAAACGCGGCAAGAACGCGGACATTAAACGCATTCTCGACAAAGAGGGTGAACAGATGCTGGCCGCCGCAGGCAAAAACCGCATCGTCACCCTTGATATCCCAGGCAAACCCTGGGACACGCCACAACTGGCGACCGAGCTGGAACGCTGGAAACTGGATGGTCGTGACGTCAGTCTGTTGATTGGCGGACCGGAAGGGCTGTCCCCCGCCTGTAAAGCGGCTGCGGAGCAAAGCTGGTCACTCTCTGCATTAACCCTTCCCCACCCTCTTGTTCGGGTGCTGGTCGCAGAGAGTCTGTACAGGGCGTGGAGCATTACCACCAACCATCCTTATCACCGTGAGTGATCATTGATTCTTGAGTAGATTAAGCAGCGGATGAAACTACAGAATTCTTTTCGCGACTATACGGCTGAGTCCGCGCTGTTTGTGCGCCGGGCGCTGGTCGCTTTTTTGGGGATTTTGCTGCTCACTGGCGTGCTGATCGCCAATCTTTATAATCTGCAAATCGTTCGCTTTACTGATTATCAGACCCGTTCGAACGAGAACCGCATCAAACTGGTGCCTATCGCCCCCAGCCGCGGCATCATTTATGACCGCAACGGAATTCCTCTCGCCCTTAACCGCACTATTTATCAGATAGAGATGATGCCGGAGAAGGTCGACAATATTCAGGATACCCTCGACGCGCTACGCAACGTCGTGGATCTGACCGATGACGACATCGCAGCCTTTAAAAAAGAGCGAGCCCGCTCGCACCGCTTCACCTCGATCCCGGTAAAAACCAACCTGACTGAAGTTCAGGTCGCACGCTTTGCCGTGAATCAGTATCGTTTCCCCGGCGTCGAGGTCAAAGGCTATAAACGCCGTTATTATCCATACGGTTCTGCACTGACCCACGTGATTGGTTACGTATCGAAGATCAACGACAAAGACGTTGAACGTCTGGATAAAGACGGTAAGCTGGCCAACTACGCAGCCACACATGACATCGGCAAGCTGGGTATCGAGCGCTATTACGAAGACGTACTTCATGGTCAAACAGGTTATGAAGAGGTTGAAGTCAATAACCGTGGCCGCGTCATTCGACAGCTCAAAGAAGTCGCCCCGCAGGCCGGGCACGATATCTATCTGACGCTTGATTTAAAACTCCAGCAATACATTGAAACGTTGCTGGCGGGTAGCCGTGCCGCCGTCGTGGTCACAGACCCGCGTACTGGCGGTGTTCTGGCTCTGGTCTCTATGCCGAGCTACGATCCGAACCTGTTCGTGGACGGCATCTCCAGCAAAGATTATTCCGGGTTACTCAATGACCCCAATACCCCACTGGTCAACCGCGCCACGCAAGGTGTTTACCCTCCGGCGTCCACGGTTAAACCTTATGTTGCGGTCTCTGCGTTAAGCGCAGGCGTTATTACTCGCAATACTGGGCTATTCGATCCCGGTTGGTGGCAATTACCCGGTTCAGAGAAACGTTACCGTGACTGGAAAAAATGGGGACACGGTCATCTGAACATCACCCGTTCTCTGGAAGAGTCCGCTGATACGTTTTTCTATCAAATCGCCTATGATATGGGGATTGACCGTCTTTCTGAGTGGATGAGCAAGTTTGGTTACGGTCATTATACGGGCATCGATCTCGCTGAAGAGCGCGCCGGAAACATGCCAACCCGCGAGTGGAAGCAAAAACGGTTTAAAAAGCCCTGGTACCAGGGTGATACAATCCCTGTCGGTATCGGTCAGGGCTACTGGACAGCAACACCTATCCAGATGAGTAAAGCGCTGATGATCCTCATCAACGACGGCATGGTGAAAGTTCCGCATCTGCTGATGAGCACAGCGGAAAACGGCAAGCAAGTGCCGTGGATACAGCCACATGAGCCTCCTGTCGGTGACATTCATTCTGGCTACTGGGAAATCGCCAAAGACGGTATGTACGGTGTAGCGAATCGCCCTAATGGGACTGCGCACAAGTATTTTGCTGGCGCACCCTACAAAATTGCGGCGAAATCCGGTACCGCGCAGGTATTTGGCCTGAAAGCCAATGAAACCTATAACGCACATAAAATCGCCGAACGTTTACGCGACCACAAACTGATGACTGCATTCGCGCCCTATGACAAACCCGAGGTCGCTGTCGCGATGATCCTCGAAAACGGTGGGGCCGGTCCGGCGGTAGGTACACTCATGCGCCAGATCCTTGACCACATTATGTTGGGCGACAACAACACCAATCTGCCTGCTGAAAACCCGGCGGTTGCAGCAGGTGAGGACCAATAATCGTGACGGATAATCCGAACAAAAAGACATTCTGGGACAAAATTCATATCGATCCCACAATGTTGCTTATCTTGCTGGCTCTGCTGGTATACAGCTCGCTGGTCATCTGGAGCGCCAGCGGCCAGGATATTGGCATGATGGAACGTAAGGTCGGCCAGATCGCTATGGGGCTGGTCATCATGGTCGTGATGGCGCAAATTCCCCCCAGAGTCTATGAAGGCTGGGCGCCGTACCTCTATATCTTCTGTATCATCCTGTTGGTTGCTGTCGATGCCTTCGGCGCTATTTCCAAAGGCGCACAACGTTGGCTGGATTTGGGCATCGTGCGTTTTCAGCCCTCGGAAATTGCCAAGATAGCCGTCCCGTTGATGGTGGCGCGCTTTATCAACCGCGATGTCTGCCCACCCTCGCTGAAGAATACGGCTATCGCGCTGGTGCTCATTTTTATGCCCACGCTGCTGGTTGCCGCGCAGCCTGACCTTGGAACCTCAATCCTGGTTGCACTTTCCGGCCTGTTTGTCCTGTTCCTCTCCGGGTTGAGCTGGCGTCTCATCGGCGTTGCTGTGGTTCTGGTGGCCGCATTTATTCCAATACTGTGGTTCTTCCTGATGCATGATTACCAGCGACAACGCGTGATGATGCTTCTCGACCCGGAAACCGATCCGCTGGGCGCGGGCTATCACATTATTCAGTCTAAAATTGCTATTGGTTCAGGTGGGCTACGCGGCAAAGGCTGGTTGCATGGTACGCAGTCGCAGTTGGAGTTTTTGCCCGAACGTCATACTGACTTTATCTTTGCAGTACTGGCGGAAGAGCTGGGTCTGGTTGGGATTTTAATCCTGCTTGCCCTGTACATTTTGCTGATAATGCGCGGATTGTGGATTGCCGCCCACGCGCAAACAACCTTTGGTCGCGTTATGGCCGGTGGTTTAATGTTGATATTATTCGTTTATGTCTTCGTAAATATTGGTATGGTGAGCGGTATTCTGCCTGTAGTTGGGGTTCCACTCCCACTGGTCAGTTACGGAGGCTCTGCACTGATCGTGCTGATGGCCGGGTTCGGGATTGTCATGTCGATCCACACCCATAGAAAAATGTTGTCGAAAAGCGTGTAAGGGGTACGCAATGCGTAAGCAGTGGATTGGAATCTGCATCGCAGCAGGAATGCTCGCGGCGTGTTCAAGTGATGATGGTCAGCAACAGGCTGCCGTCGCGCCGCAGCCTGCGGTGTGTAATGGTCCGATTGTTGAAATCAGCGGAGCCGATCCGCGCTTTGAACCCCTGAACCCGACGGCGAATCAGGACTATCAGCGTGACGGTAAGAGCTACAAGATAGTCCAGGACCCCTCCCGCTTTAGCCAGGCTGGACTGGCCGCCATTTACGATGCAGAGCCAGGAAGTAATTTGACCGCCTCAGGTGAAGCGTTCGACCCGATGCAGCTGACCGCTGCGCACCCAACGCTGCCTATTCCAAGCTATGCCAGAATTACTAACCTGGCAAACGGTCGAATGATCGTCGTACGCATTAACGATCGTGGTCCCTATGGCAACGATCGCGTCGTTTCGCTGTCGCGAGCAGCAGCCGATCGTCTGAATACCTCTAACAACACGAAAGTGCGTATTGATCCTATCATTGTCGCACAGGATGGCTCTCTGTCCGGCCCAGGTATGGCCTGTACGACAGTGGCCAAACAAACCTATGCCCTGCCCTCACGCCCTGACTTAAGCGGCGGCGGCAGCATGCCTGCTACACCGGATGCGGGTCAGCCACAAGGTGATATCCGCCCGATCAGCAATTCCACGCTGAAAAGCGATGACCCTACCGGAGCACCAGTAAACAGCGGTGGTTTCCTCGGCGCACCGACCACGCTCGCTTCCGGCGTGCTTGAAGGTAGCGAACCGACGCCAGCGCCACAGCCGGCCGCCCCTGTGACTGCGCCAGCCACAACACCAACTGTCGCAGCAGCACCAGCCGCCGCCGTTGCCACTCCGGCAGCTGCAGCCAACGGTCGTTATGTCGTTCAGGTTGGTGCGGTAAGCGAGCAGGCGCGTGCACAGCAGTATCAAAAGCGTTTAAGTCAGCAGTTTGGCGTTCCGGGCCGGGTTGTGCAAAACGGTGCCGTTTGGCGTATTCAGATGGGGCCATTCGCCAGCAAGGCTGAAGCCTCCACACTGCAACAGCGTCTGCAATCCGAGGCGCAATTACAGTCCTTCATCACCGGCGTGTAATAACGTAAATCAGGCATCTGAGTTGTCAATTTCTGTAAACGACATTAACAAAGTCACGCGGAAAGTCAGATGCCTGTGAGTTATGCATTTGCTATAGTAGGGCACTTTTTTAATTTCACCACGGACGTCGTAGTTCAGACCATGAAGACCACTTTTTCCGCTCGTTTCGTGCAGCGCATGGCGCTCACCGCGGCTCTCTGCGCAGCCTCTCTTTCTGCTGCCCATGCAGATGACCTGAATATTAAAACCATGATCCCG
Source organism: Citrobacter sp. Igbk 17 (assembly GCF_028069775.1). NCBI lineage: Bacteria > Pseudomonadati > Pseudomonadota > Gammaproteobacteria > Enterobacterales > Enterobacteriaceae > Citrobacter > Citrobacter sp. Igbk 17. The sequence goes on from NZ_JANEWI010000016.1 coordinate 94,449, forward strand.
GGTGTTCCGCAGATCGATGCGGAGTCGTATATCCTGATTGACTACAATTCAGGCAAAGTTCTGGCAGAACAGAATGCGGACTCTCGCCGCGATCCCGCCAGCCTGACCAAAATGATGACCAGCTACGTCATCGGACAGGCAATGAAAGCCGGGAAATTCAAAGAAACCGATTTGGTCACCGTCGGCAACGACGCCTGGGCTACGGGCAACCCTGTCTTTAAAGGTTCCTCCCTGATGTTCCTCAAGCCGGGTATGCAGGTTCCGGTATCGCAGCTAATCCGTGGTATCAACCTGCAATCCGGTAACGATGCTTGCGTGGCAATGGCAGACTTTTCTGCCGGAAGTCAGGACGCTTTCGTCGGCCTGATGAACAGCTATGTTAATGCGCTGGGGCTGAAAAACACCCATTTCCAGACCGTACATGGCCTGGATGCAGAAGGCCAGTACAGCTCAGCTCGCGATATGGCGCTGATTGGTCAGGCGCTGATCCGCGATGTGCCTAACGAGTACTCTATCTATAAAGAAAAAGAGTTCACCTTTAACGGTATCCGCCAGCTCAACCGTAACGGTCTGCTGTGGGATAACAGCCTGAATGTTGACGGTATCAAAACCGGCCATACTGACAAAGCGGGTTATAACCTTGTTGCCTCCGCGACAGAAGGTCAGATGCGTCTGATCTCCGCCGTGATGGGCGGTCGCACCTATAAAGGTCGTGAAACCGAAAGTAAAAAGCTGCTGACCTGGGGTTTCCGTTTCTTTGAAACCGTGAACCCATTGAAAGTCGGCAAAGAGTTTGCCTCTGAGCCCGCCTGGTTTGGTAATACCGATCGTGCGTCGTTAGGTGTCGATAAAGATGTCTACCTGACTATTCCACGCGGCCGCATGAAAGATCTGAAAGCCAGCTATGTTCTGAACACCACGGAACTGCATGCCCCGCTGCAGAAAAACCAGGTTGTCGGCACCATCAACTTCCAGCTTGATGGCAAAACCATTGAGCAGCGTCCACTGGTGGTTCTGCAGGAAATCCCGGAAGGCAACTTCTTTGGTAAAATCATTGATTACATTAAATTAATGTTCCATCACTGGTTTGGCTAAAAATCGAACACTTGAAAGTGTGATTTACGTCCCCATATACTAAGTATCCAGATAACTCCCACGCTCTGTGGGAGTTATTATTTTTTGATGTAACGCCGGAGCTGACATGAAAACCAAACTTAACGAACTGCTTGAATTCCCTACTCCATTTACTTACAAAGTAATGGGGCAGGCGTTGCCTGAGCTGGTTGATCAGGTGGTTGAAGTGGTACAGCGCCATGCGCCAGGTGATTACTCCCCAACGGTAAAACCGAGCAGCAAAGGCAACTACCACTCGGTCTCAATCACTATTAATGCGACACACATTGAGCAGGTTGAAACGCTGTACGAAGAATTAGGTAATATCGATATCGTACGTATGGTGCTGTAAAAACCTGTCGGTTACCCGCTGCATCCCCGCTCGGGTAACCCCACCCTCCTGTGATATACTTTTCCCCTCTTTAACATTCTCTACTCTGTGTGAGTATCTACGGAGATACCGTTTTGTATCAGGATAAAATTCTGGTCCGCCAGCTCGGTCTTCAGCCCTACGAGCCAGTCTCTCTGGCCATGCACGAATTCACCGATACCCGCGATGAAAACAGTCATGATGAAATCTGGCTGGTAGAGCATTATCCTGTCTTTACCCAGGGTCAGGCAGGTAAAGCAGAGCACGTACTGATGCCCGGTGATATTCCCGTTATCCAGAGCGATCGGGGCGGCCAGGTGACATACCACGGACCGGGTCAGCAGGTTATGTATGTTCTGTTGAACCTCAAACGCCGCAAACTGGGCGTACGTGAACTGGTAACACTACTGGAACAAACCGTGGTGAATACGCTTGCGGAGATAGGTATTGACGCCCATCCGCGTGCTGATGCGCCGGGGGTATATGTCGGGGAGAAGAAAATCTGCTCATTAGGGTTACGTATCCGTAGAGGCTGCTCGTTTCACGGCTTAGCGCTCAACGTAGATATGGATCTATCACCTTTCCTGCGCATCAACCCCTGTGGCTATGCGGGAATGGAAATGGCAAAAGTCTCGCTGTGGGACAGTACGGCAACAACCGAGAGCGTGCGCCCTCGTCTGCTGGCTAATATTTTAGCGCTGTTGGGCAATCCCCCCCACGAGTACATTGCAGACTGAAAAAAAGGTTATAGTTTGCCGCAGCATATGTTGTGGCAAATGGCACAAAACAACAACTATTTTACATTTTGCCAGCCTGTCAGGCTGCTTTCTGGCCCGTTTCAATGATATACTGCGTATCACTAATTCAAAAATAGTTGATAAATGCAACATTCCCTTGAATTGAAACGCTTTCCTTCGTAATTCGCAACTGGAACACGCAAGCTATGAGTAAACCCATTGTGATGGAACGCGGTGTTAAATACCGCGATGCCGATAAGATGGCTCTTATCCCGGTAAAAAATGTAGCAACAGAGCGCGAAGCCCTGCTGCGTAAACCGGAATGGATGAAAATAAAACTGCCAGCGGACTCCACTCGCATCCAGGGTATCAAAGCAGCGATGCGCAAAAATGGCCTGCACTCTGTCTGCGAAGAAGCGTCCTGCCCTAACCTGGCAGAATGTTTCAACCACGGGACCGCGACCTTTATGATCCTCGGCGCAATCTGTACTCGCCGCTGCCCATTCTGTGACGTTGCCCACGGTCGCCCGGTTGCCCCTGATGCTAACGAACCGTTAAAGCTGGCTCAGACGATTGCGGACATGGCGCTGCGCTATGTGGTCATTACCTCCGTTGACCGCGACGATCTGCGCGACGGTGGCGCCCAGCACTTTGCAGACTGCATCACCGCTATTCGTGAGAAAAGCCCGTCGATTAAAATCGAAACGCTGGTACCTGACTTCCGTGGTCGTATGGATCGTGCGCTGGATATCCTCACGGCCACCCCGCCAGACGTGTTTAACCATAACCTCGAGAACGTTCCGCGTATATACCGCAACGTACGCCCTGGGGCTGATTACAACTGGTCACTGAAGCTTCTGGAACGTTTCAAGGAAGCGCACCCTGAGATCCCAACCAAATCCGGCCTGATGGTAGGTCTGGGTGAAACCAATGCTGAAATCATTGAGGTTATGCGCGATCTGCGCAGTCACGGCGTGACAATGCTGACGCTGGGCCAGTATTTACAACCCAGTCGTCACCACCTGCCGGTTCAGCGCTATGTAAGCCCGGACGAGTTTGATGAGATGAAGGCGGAAGCCATGGCAATGGGCTTTACCCATGCAGCCTGCGGCCCATTTGTTCGTTCTTCTTACCATGCGGACATGCAGGCGAAAGGGTTGGAAGTGAAGTGATCGTGTAATACTCACTTACATTTCAGCAATAAAAAAACCGGCAATTGCCGGTTTTTTTTCATGCAGAGTATGCAGTATGAGCATCGTGCTCCTGACATTACTCTTTATGGGAAAGCTTCTCAGTCTGAACGCTACCGTCAGCATCTTTCTTAGCATCGGCATTATCATCGTTCATCGCTTTCTTGAAGCCTTTAATTGCCGTTCCCAGGTCTCCACCCAGTGTACGTAACTTCTTGGTACCAAACAGCAGAACGACCAGTGCGGCAACCACCAGCAGTTTGGTAATACTAATCTCACCCATAGATACCTTCTTAACTTAAACCAGGCTGCATAAAGCGCCATATTAACCTGAGAATATTAACGGCCTTTCGACGCGCGCACACAATAGCAATCTGTAACAAGGTGAATCAAGCCTTGTTTAAAAAAACGTCATAATAATTGCGGTGGCGCAAAGCGGCGGTTCCGTAACACAGGAAGTTGCGCCCTGACCTGCCTCACCCGCTCAGCAGAAACCTCCGTCATTATCAGCGCGGGCGTTTCCGCCGCAGCGGCAATCGTCACGCCAAACGGATCGATAACCCGGCTTTGACCGATATTCTTGTTACCACACTCCCCCGCGGCAATCACATAACAGGTTGCATCCAGGGCTCTTGCCGCCAGCAGCGTTGTCCAATGATGCTCTTTCAGCGAACCACGAACCCAGGCAGCCGGTAAGACCAGGATTTCAGCCCCCTGTAACGCGAGCGCCAATGCCAGCTCAGGAAAGCGCAGGTCATAGCAGGTCATTAACCCTACCTTTAATCCGCCTACGTCCAGCAATGGCGCTACAGCCTCACCTGCATCGACATTCCGCGACTCCTGAATCGAAAAGGCGTCATAGAGATGTAATTTTGCGTAATGGGCAACAACCCGGCCTGCCCGTAGCGCAACCAGCATGTTCAACGCCCGGCCAGGTACAGAGGGAACATGAATCGTCAGAATCGTCGTCATCTCGTTTTGCGCGCTCTCTTGCTGTAGCCGCGTCAGAAAACCGCCCTCCAGTAGCTGAGCCGACTTCACCGACAGGTCGGGGTCGAGATCGTCACGGGCCAACAGCGCTTCCGGCAGCACCAACAGAGATGCTCCTTCTCCTGCGGCCTGTGACATCAACTGGACACACGTTTCCGCATTTTTCTCCCACGAGGGACCCACGGCAAATTGCCCTGCTGCAACAAACATATTCCCTCCAGAAAAATGGGTTAAGCTCGCCAACAACAATTATTCAGCGTTACACTCACGCTATATACAATCAAATAGCAGGATTACACAGTGTTACAACTCCTTTTAGCAGTTTTTATCGGTGGCGGTACAGGAAGCGTAGCAAGATGGATGTTAAGCATGCGGTTCAATCCGCTGCATCAGGCCATCCCATTCGGTACGCTGGCAGCAAATCTGATTGGCGCGTTTATTATCGGTATGGGGCTGGCGTGGTTTAACCGCATGACAAACATTGATCCAATGTGGAAAGTACTCATCACCACCGGTTTCTGTGGCGGACTAACGACGTTTTCAACCTTTTCGGCAGAAGTGGTGTTTTTACTACAGGAAGGACGTTTTGGTTGGGCAATGGTGAATGTGCTGGTTAACCTGTTAGGGTCATTTGCGATGACGGCTCTGGCATTCTGGCTGGTTTCGGCCTCTCCTGCACACTAAACGAAAAAAAACCCGCAATTAAGCGGGTTTTGAATTCTTGCTGTCGTATGCTTACAGAGCGATTACGTTTGCAGCAGAAGGGCCTTTGGCACCGTTAGTGATTTCGAACTCTACGCGCTGACCTTCAGCCAGAGTTTTAAAACCATTGGTCTGGATTGCAGAGAAGTGTACGAACACGTCTTTGCTGCCATCTTCCGGAGTAATGAAACCGAATCCTTTGGACTCATTAAACCACTTAACGTTACCTTTAATCTTAGACATCAAAATTACCTTTACATGAAAAATAGACACAAATGCTGTGTCGGGTATCAGTACAACAATTGTGGTGCACTTTGTCCAGTCGAACTTTGTCAAAAAGTGATAAATGTCGCGTTATTTTTCAGACACCCAACATATCCATCTGTTTTTAAACAAATTTATAATAATCTACCTGACAATACAGGTAGTCTGTCAAAACTGGAAACGCATCCATGCAAAGTAGACATTTCCGTTGTTATACGTACCCGGAATGTAGGTCATCTGGAACGTTGCCGGACCATAGCCTATCGAGGCCAACGGCAGGATCAATGGCACGGGAATATAGTTCCAGTTATCGCGCGCGGTGAAACCGGCTGTATAGCCCAGCCCAAGACGAAAATTATCATCGGCCAGCGGTCGCCAGGTCTTTTCCCAGCCATAGCCGCCAATCGGCTCCCATTTATTGAAGGAGTCCTTGAAGGCCATAATATAGAGCCCGTGCCAATTACCTTTATCATCCCAACGGGACTGACCAAATCCTGCCCCCCAGGGACGTTCGTTGTACCGATCGGTTTTCTCTTTATCGTAGGCAAAACGCGCATGCCAGGTAATGGCCGGCACATACAGATCATAATGTTCGGGCTGCTGCCAGGTTTCACTGACATTATCTTTAAAAGTATCAAACCACCCTTTATCCTCAGCAAACACCTGGGGAATAAAGGCTAACTGAATAAAAAGAAATGAAAAAATGAGAAAATAACGTTTAGCGACAATCACGACTTAATTACCATCCTGGGAGTTAGTATTAATTGTAGCAAACAAAACCTTAATGTTAGCTTAACAAAGATGCGCTAATAAAAAATCAGAATATTCTCCACATATAAATTCCAGATTATTACCATTATAT